>CAZMEG010000554.1:0-2505 GCA_964565205.1 uncultured Cytophagia bacterium | reverse complement strand
GTTTAGGTTTGAGAAAAAAATACTCACCTGATTACCATTTTAATAAAAGATTTGCTTTTAAATAAAGAAAAATAACCTGTAATTTTTAAATTTATTCATAATAAATTGCGATTTTTAAAAATAGTTCTTGCATTAGGAAATATTTTTTATTATATTTGGAATGCAAATCACTTCGGGTAAAATTCCTGCCAGTTGTAAGTTTAAATTATACACACCTCATGAGTAAGGAGGGTTTTTAAATGGAAAAATACCATTCCTATACATCACTGGTTATCTACCTTACTATTAGCTCCATTCTATTAATAGCAAGAGATCAAACCTGTCTTTATGCTACCGAACCCGATACCTCATTTTATAATCTTTTTGAACAGGCTTTAAATAAATATCACCAGGAAGATTATGAAGGGGCTATTCAGTTAGCTTTGCAAATACGGAAAGCGTACCCTGAAGAACCGGCCGGAGTTTTTGCCCTTCTAACAACCTATCAGACTATGATGCGTAACTATCGAGTTCGCTCTTATGAAAGCCAGTATGACAGTCTACTGAATCTTGTTGTGAAACTAACCAAAAAAGCCATTAAGAAAAACAAGAAAAACGGAGTGAATTATTTCTATCTGGGATGTGCCTATGGTTCAAGAAGTATTTACTACGCACGACGCCGTCAATGGATGAAAGCCTTTCGGGATGGTTCACAGGTTTTGAACAATTTTCAAAAGGCGGTAACTTACAGTCCAGAATTTTACGATGCCTATTATGGATTGGGCTTATATAAATACTGGTTAAGCGCCAAGGCCAAATTTTTACGATTTCTGCCTTTTGTCAAAGATCAACGTCGGGAAGGTATTGAGCAAATCAAGCTGGCCGCCGAAAAGGGCCGCTTCTTAAAAATCGATAGTATGTATGGACTGGTGAGTGTTTATTATAATGAAGGGATGTACGAAGAGGCTTTAAAAGTAAATGATCAACTTTATGAAAGATATCCCAATAATCCTTCGCTTTTATATCGGCGAGGTAGGATTCTACAGGCCTTGGGACGCTGGCAGGATGCCATGGATATCTTCTCCAGGCTTCACCAGATTTTGAACCATACCAGGTTAAAAAGTATCAGTTTTATGATCGATTGCTTATTTCAGATGGCAAAATGTCAATATACGCTGGGCAATTATCTGGAAACTCAGCGCCTGTGTAATTTAGCCAATGAATTAGAAAAATCCTGCGATTTCTCGAAAGAACTTGATGGTCCAATTGAAAAATTTGAGGTTATTAAAAAGCAATTGCATGAACTAACGAAAAAAGTTAAGAAAATTCTTGTAGTGAATATCACCGAACATAAAAATTAAAACCGACCCCACTCCACTCTGAGAAACCTCTCCAGAATATGATGTTCTGGAGAGGTTTTTTCTCATTGCAATGGTTCCAATAGACTCCTCAATTTCGTGAAGCTCCATGAGACTTTTCATCTCCTCATCAGCCGCAAATGAACTAAATTAAAAAATATGAATAAAAAATAACCCCGCCTGCAATCAATACACTAATCCAGAAAATGATACGACTAACAAAGTGGGCATGCACTTTGATGTAATTGAGATAGAATGAAATGCCCAACGAAAGAAACGTAAGCACTAAAAAGACATGCCGGTAACGTGCCAGCAGAGCAGTAATAGACGCACCTCCTAACCCGAGGAGGCTAAACACCAGCGGCAGCGTTCAACATGGCCGACTGAGAAATGCAAAAAGAATAGTTAAAAAACTGGTCGCTTTTTCTTTCATTTTTCTATTAAACTGAACTTTTGAATTCGATTATTACCAAAATCGACTACGTAAATTTCACCTTCTTGATTAATGGCTACATCTGTGGGATGCTTGAATTGCCCCTCCCCGGCTCCTTCGCTACCCATCTGGTAAAGAAAATTCCCCTCATGATTGAAAATCTGGAGGCGGTTATTGTAGAAATCCACCACATAAATTCGATTTTGAGTATCTGTCACCACCGCATTGGCCACATTAAACTGGCCCGGCTGGCTGCCTTTTTCACCAAATGAGAACAAAGGCTTTCCCTGGGGACTGAACTTCTGGATCCGATGATTATAAGCATCGGCCACCAGAATGTTACCTTCCCGGTCCACGGCAATATCGGTGGGATAATACAACTGGCCAAAGTCATGTCCTTCACTGCCAAATTCATGTAGAAATTCCCCTTGTCCATAGAAGACCTGGATTCGATGATTGTAAAAGTCAGCTACCAGAACATTGCCCTGGCCATTGAAGTTTAAGCCGGCTGGCGCATCGAATTCACCGGGACCCTTGCCGGTCTTTCCCCACATGAATTGAAATTTCCCCTGCTCATCAAATACCTGCACCCGATCGTTACCATATTCTGGAACATAAACCAAACCCCGGGCATCGACAGCTAAATGCATGGGACGATCCAGTTTTCCTTCGGCATTACCCGGTTTCCCCCAGGCAGCTATAAATTCTCCTCAGATGTAAATTTCTGAATGCGGT
>CAZMEG010000553.1:0-2507 GCA_964565205.1 uncultured Cytophagia bacterium | reverse complement strand
TCCCTATTTGATGCTTATGGTGGATGAAAAAAGTGGTCTTATTCTGGATAGTGAGATGCTCGTGCCGGAAGTCGATATCGAAACCATGTGGGGATTGATCCCCGTGACCTTTGTCTATATGCTGCTGAATTTAAAACTGGTGCCTTCTACGGTCTGTGTAAGAAATCCTTTGCTATTCGATTTGCTGGAACCCCTCTCAGAAGACCTTGAAATTGACTTAAAATTGGTTTACGATCTTTTGCATATGGATACAGCAAAAAATCATTTAATTCAAAGTTTTTTAAATTCTAATTCATGACTTTTTTTGAAAAATTTTTATATGTTACCAATCAAAAAAATAGCCTGCTTTGTGTTGGAATAGATCCAGATCCGGAAAAATTACCCAATTTTTTTAAAGGCGACCCGCACGGGCTTTTCAAATTCTGTCAGGAGATTATAAGTCATACCGAGTCTTATACGGCTGCTTTCAAGTTTAATTTTGCCTTCTTTGAAATTTACGGGTCAAACGGTTTTTCTACCCTTGAAAAGTTGATGGAATCCATGCCAGAAAACGTTTTAACGATTGCCGATGCCAAGCGAGGTGACATCGGCAACACCTCTCAAATGTATGCCAGAGCTATTTTACAAAATTTAAATTTTGATGCTGTAACCGTTAATCCCTATCTGGGAAGCGACTCGGTTCTCCCTTTTTTACAATGGCCTGAAAAAGGCGCCTTCGTCCTTTGCCTCACATCTAATCCAGGTGCCAAAGATTTTCAATTTTTTTCCAGCAGATCGAGTCCATTGTTCTTGAGAATCCTGCAAAAAGTACAGAACTGGAACAAACATAAGAATTGCGGACTAGTTGTAGGGGGCACTTATGCAGAAGAACTCAAAAAAATTCGTGACATGGCGCCTGAACTTCCTTTTTTAATTCCTGGAATTGGTACTCAGGGGGGTGACCTGCAAATGGCTGTACTTAACGGTACCGATAAAAATGGTCAGTTGGCTTTGTTTAATGTGAGTCGGGGAATTATTTTTAAATCACGAGATAAAAATTTTGCTAAAAAGGCAGAAGAAGAGGCCAGAAATTTACAATACAATATAAATCAAATACGAGCTTCCAAATTAAAAGATGACCAGCGAACAAATTCTTAAAATTTTTGAAAAAACCGGTGCGTTGCTAAAAGGACACTTTCTTTTAAGCTCAGGGCTACACAGTCCTCAATATTTTCAGTGCGCTAAAGTTTTGCAATATCCCCATTATGCAGAACAGCTCTGTTCTATCATCGGCAACCATTTTATAGATAAAAATGTTCAGGTGGTCATTGCTCCAGCCATTGGCGGAATCCTTGTGAGCTACGAAGTAGCAAGACAACTTTCCGTACGGTCTATATTTGCTGAACGAGAAAATGGGACCATGATTTTAAAAAGAGGTTTTGAATTAGGAGCCGGTGAGAAAGTATTGATCGTTGAGGATGTGATAACCACGGGGGGCTCTGTAAAAGAAGTCATCCATCTGGTGAAAAATTTATCTGCCGAAATTGTAGGCATCGGATGCCTGGTAGATCGTAGCGGTGGTAAAATTAACCTGGAATTCCCCATTTTCTCCCTCATTCAATTAGAAATCGAGACTGTGTCACCACAGAACTGTCCTCTTTGTAAACAAAAAATTCCGATTGACAAGCCAGGTAGTAGAAAATTTTAAATTGAACTATGCCCAAAATTAAAGTTCCCGGGTCTACTTCAAATCTCGGTTCAGGCTTTGATTGCTTTGGATTGGCCTTGCAAATCTATCTTACTGTAGAAATAGATTTCGCTGATCAACTGCAGATCGAAGTGGCTGGAGAAGGGGCCGAGGTCATACCTAAGAATGAAAACAATTTAATATTTCGAGCAGCTAAAAAAGTTCTGGAAGCTTACTCTATCGAAAAGAAAAACTTAAAAATAATCATTCAAAACGAAATTCCTCTCTTTAGAGGGCTCGGCAGCAGTGGAGCAGCCGTAATTGCCGGACTTTTGGGTGGATTAAAACTGGTTCACCAAAAATTAGATGATCAAAAGATATTAAACTGGGCAAACGAACTGGAAGGACATCCTGAGAATGCGTCAGCTTCACTGTTAGGAGGTCTTACCATCAACTGCGTTGAAAACGGGCAGGTAATAGCTAAAAAAATTGAAGTGGACCCGAAACTAAAAGCTGTACTTGTTATCCCGGAAATTTCAATTTCCACTCATGAAGCCAGAAAAATTCTACCCGAAACAGTTCCTCACAAACAAGCCGTGTTTAACCTGCAGCGCAGTGCACTGTTAAGTTATGCCTTTCTTAATCGCGATTATTCCTTGCTCAGATTAGCCATGCAGGACACACTCCATCAACCTTATCGTAAAAACCTGATTCCCAACTACGATATTTTTGAGGAAACTGCATATGAAAATGGAGCCCTTGGAGTATGTATCAGTGGTTCGGGTTCTACTATTTTAGCATTCGCATTGGCTTCAAATGTAAATTTCCTCCAATCAGCCCT
>CAZMEG010000552.1:0-2531 GCA_964565205.1 uncultured Cytophagia bacterium | reverse complement strand
TAATACCTTTCGTATCTACTTTCCTTATCTATTTTAAAATTAACTAATTAAACAATAAAAATTTAAAACTGCAAATTGTGGCACGCCCCTTGCCTGTTAATGTGACGAGCGCTCAAATGAAATAACGAGATTTTAAAATGTAAAAAGCCTATTACAAGGAGGTGAATGATTATGAAAAAGCTCAGCATCCTTCTTCTAAGTCTTCTGGTGATCCTGTTTCTGGGCTTACTGTTCCAGGAGAGCGTGATTGCTCAACAGGATGGGGGCAAAAAACAAAATACCACTCAGGTGCAAAAACAAAAAGTCACCAACAAGCCTATGCAGCGACCCAATCGAGCTCGTATGATGGATTTTGTCGATGAAAACGGCAACGGCATTTGCGATCACTTTGAACAGAATCAAACTATGCACCACCTGGGGAAAGGTCAATTCAAAGGCAAGGGCGGTAGATTCCTTGATGAGGATGGCGACGGCGTGTGTGATTTTCGGGGACCGAATGGAATGCATCAGCGTGGTCCCATGTATCATGGTCCTCAGCGGGGATTTCGTAATCACGGGAGAAATTAACCTTAGATGAGAACGGAGCTGTCACAAGTGCATGTCATAGCGAGCACAGCGAAGCAATCTCCTGATTCAGCGAACGAATTCGAAGATTGCTTCGCCACTCCGTTCTTTTCAATAACGCACTATCATTTTGAATAGCAAAAATGAATAAAAAACACAGTTACAAACTGTGTTTGGATCAGTAATTTTGCTCTTGATTTTAAAATCAAAAAATATTAAACCAAGGAGGATTGAGATGCAAAACTTAAAGACGATTTTGGTAGCCATGTTTCTGGGTATGTTCATCACCAGTGGCTGGTCGCAGGGGCCTCATCACGGTAATCGCCATCATGACCTCTGGCCTGGCAACCTGGAAACCATCACGGTGAGCGGTACGGTCATCGTGGATTCAAATTTTGTTCATCCGGTGTATTATCTGGATGAAAATGACGATGGCGAGGCGGACTTTTTTCTGTCCTTTGGGCCCTGGTGGTATCAACCGCAGAGCGGTGCCACTCGGCCCGGTGCAGGCGAAACGGTAACCATTGTGGGCGCGCTTCAGGAGCATGTAACTCCGCCGATTTTGATTGTGTTTGAAATCAATGGTCTAATCTGGCGGGAACCGGTGGCTTATGGTATGCAGGGCTGGAATGGCGATCCTTTCTGGGATGAACAGGGCGATACGTTGACGGTCACCGGAACTGTGCTGGTGGATACCACCTATTTCTATCACCATTATTTTTTGGACACCGATAACGATTCCATTCCTGAATATCAACTGGGTTTTGGACCTCCCTGGTACGCACCGGAAAGTGGTGCCAGGCGGCCGGAAGCTGGCGACCAGGTCACTATTTTCGGTCGAGTGCATGAGACCATGGGCATCGAACTTCTGGTGGTTTACGAAATCAATGGCCTGACATGGCGGCCACTGGATCAACCCGCTCCCTGGGCTGGAATGTGGATGCCTCGCGGGCATGCCGATACTGCTTTCGTCTATTGTGTGAATGACAGTGCCAACTGGGTCGCTTTTCCGCCTGGACACATGGGACACGGTATGGGTGGGATGATGTTTCCCGATTCTGTATTTGTACAATTCTGGGAGATTCATCCTGACAGCCTGCCCGGTCCCCATGATGAGGAACTTTTCATGGGATTTTACCTGAATGTACACGATCCCAGGGGAAACAGCATGATGATGGGACAATTTGGTGGCCGACATGGTAGAATGCGTTTCCAGCGGGAACAGCAGGTCCGATTCCACTACTACGATGAAGATTTACAGGCCGCTGGCTTATCCGAGAATCAATTATCCGTTCGTTACTGGGACCAAGAGACTCAGTCATGGAGGGTAATTACTGATGCGACCATTGATAAAGAGACCAATTCCGTGACCTTTGCCAATCTGGATTTGAGTAATTACTATGCACTTTCGGCACAGTCGGTTACCGGTATCGAGAATTCGCCCACTAATTTAGCGCCGGGTGATTTCATTGTACTGCAAAATTATCCGAATCCTTTTAATCCGAGCACAACCATCCGATTTGAGATATCGAAAAATGCTCAGGTGAAACTGGAGGTGTATAATTTACTGGGGCAAAAAATAGCTACCCTGGTGAACGATTTCAAAGAAGCGGGCGTTTATACCGTGAAGTGGAACGGAACCGATGCTTCAGGTCAATCGGTCTCAAGCGGGATTTATATACTGCGAGTGGAAGCAGGCACTCAGGTGAAGATTCGACGTATGACTTTGCTTAAATGAAATTTAAGTCCCCGAGGCTGTCCATAGCGGTCAGGGCCCGCTTCTATCCTAATATGGTTAGACGCTGTCCCTGACAGCGGGTTTTTGGACAGCCACGGGGTTGAAAATGTCAGGGGCGGATTCTGCCCCCTAACAAAGCATAAAAGGTTACCCAAAATGCAAATCATCAAAAAAAGTAAAAATCTAATTTTTTTGATAATTTTAACCTGGTTAGTGATAGGGTTAGTCC
>CAZMEG010000551.1:1836-2535 GCA_964565205.1 uncultured Cytophagia bacterium | reverse complement strand
AATTTTTATAAAGAAAAATATGCTTTTATTCATTCTAATGAAGAAACTCTCACAGGCTGTAACCATGGGTAAGGGATTACCATATAATCCGGCCACCCAGAGATTAAGATTTCTAAAAGAATCGATCCATTTATCCAGCATCTCCTGACGAACCAAAGTAATGAGAGCTAACGAGGAATTGCCAGCATGGGTAAATATTTGATACCTTGCCTGAATCTGAATTTTGGTGAGACCAGGAGGTAAATATTTTGACCAGTTTTGTTCAAGCCATTCCAGAGATGACGTACCATCGTGATTTGGTACACGAATAAAATAATGCCGAAAAAAAACATGGGGCATTTGAAGAATAATTCTTTTGTGCTGTAATTTGTACTCTGAGGCAACCAGGTTTAGTAACTCGGAAATATTAAGCGTATCCATAGAAAAACTCTTCTCAATCAAATTGATGCACTTCACACCTTTTCGTACAGCTTTCAATTCTACCATATGAAATCCATGGGAATAAATCTCTAACCCTATAATATGATTACGATATCGCCAGGTATTTAGTAAATCGTTCATCGGATATATCCCTGTAAAGAGTTTATTTCATCACCCACATAATAAATATGGGGCGTGAGATAAATGACTAATTCGGCATAAGTTTTATTATAGGATCGATTTTGAAACAGCTTACCTAATAAAGGGAGGTGACCAAGA
>CAZMEG010000551.1:0-1826 GCA_964565205.1 uncultured Cytophagia bacterium | reverse complement strand
AATTGGAAACTTGTTAATGGTCTCATTATCAAATTCCTGAATAAGACCTCCAAGAATAATGGTTTCCCCATCCTTTAATTTCACGGTTGAATCCAGAACACGGTGATCAATAGTAGGTGGGATAGATGGATCCAAGCCATTTTTTGGAGTACTAAATTCAGGATGAATTTCAGCGGTAATTTCACCATTAGCGTTCACCCATGGGGTTACTTTGAGAATCATCTCTGCCTTAATGGTTTCAAAACGTTCCGATTCCTGTAATACTACCTGATTGGCGCTTGAAATAGGGGTTTCGGTTTTTAGGATAAAATATTGTGTTGTACCGATGCTGATACTGGCCGTATGACCATTTAAAGTAGCAATTTGTGGACGTGAACGCACATTGGCAATACCCTCACTTTCCATGGCTTTAATCTGTAAATAAAAGTTCGCAGGGAGCTTTGCAATACTGGCTAAACCAAGATTTGAACCATATTTTTTCAAAAGGTTATTGAATTGAGCGCCAGAAAGAGCTACATCAATGAAAGGAAATAAACTTTGAAATTGAGATCGACTGCTATCTCCCGGTGACCCTACTCCGGCTTTGATGCCAAAATCCCCTAAACGCTGACGGTTGAAGTCTACCACCAGCGCCTCAATGAGAATTTGCGGAACGGGCCGGTCGATTTCTTCAATGAAATTTTCGGTTTGCTTAATGATTTCCTGGGTGCCCAGGACAATTAATCCATTGTGTTCTTTTACAGTTTTTATCGTTGCATTTTTTATGATGCTTTCTGGTAATAAATCCATAGCCTTTTCAGCGGTTAAATGATTCAAAGGTATGAGCCTGGCACTTATGATACCCTGAAGGCTTTGCCCCCCAATCAAATAAATGTTACCCTCTTTGCGGTAGGTATATTTGGTACCTTTTAAAAGGTAATTAAGCGATTCCTCCAGAGAAATATTGGAACAGCGTGCTGTAATGTGGCCTTTAACTTCATCATACATGATAACATCCATACCCATTTGCATAAAAATTTCTCTCAAAACATCCCGAATACTTGCTCCACTTACATCCAGGGTTACCAAACTATCTTTAACCCCCACCCAGAATCGACCCGCTGAATTTAAAGAAGAATTAGATTCTTGAGTAGTGAATTTTCTGTCAATAAGAAAAACACCATTAGCCTTACGCACAGAAAAACCATTAATATTCATCAAAATAGGCAGGCCCTGCTCAAAAGGTATGCTTTGAAGGAAGCCACTTATCTTTCCCTCGACTCCCTGATTTATAACAATATTTTTTCCGGATATTTTTGAAATTTCTTCTACGGCTTCCCGCAAATCTGCATTTTGTAAGTCGATACTCAAAAGACCGTTTTGATAATCAATTTTCAGAGGTTCCGGCTCAGGTGGTAGTGACAGAGGTTGCTCCAATTTAAAAATGTTACCATCTCGCTTCAAAACCAGGCCATATTCACCGGCAATAAATTTTAAAGCCCGATACACAGGGATTTGTACAAGATGAATGGTAATACGACGCTGGATACCTTCCTCAACGAAAATATTTAATCCATATTTTGAAGCAATGGCTCGCATCACATCCTGCAATTCCGCATTTTTAAAATCAAGCAATTCAATAATTTTCGTAGCGGCAGGCGGTAGAGTATTTTCAGCAACAGGAAATGAGATAACTTTTACACTATCCTCTTTGGTATCCTGGCTATAAACCGGATTTAAAAATATCGTTACAAACCACAGAAATAATGTAACAAATATAAACAGCGAGTAGCTTTTCATCTTGACTCGATTATCAAAAAAAAAAAAAAATACACAAATAACATACC
>CAZMEG010000550.1:0-2558 GCA_964565205.1 uncultured Cytophagia bacterium | reverse complement strand
ATGCTGTATTTTCTCAGGTACATGCACGGGTGTTTCTACTGCAACATTTAAGCCCAGCTTTTTAGCCAGTGCATAAGCAAAAATCTGAATCTCAGAGGCCTTAAGGGGAAATCGATGATCGGCCACACTTCCTGTTATGGTGGGAGTGCTCTCCACAGCATAAAGCCGATTCATATGCTCCCGATTGATATCAGCGCGACGCCGGGAAGCGAACTGACGGGCATAACGAAGGCTGCCGGGTAATTCAGTCAAGAAATCGGAGTCCAGGGCAACAATAACATTAGCCCGATCTACCTGGTAACGTGTCTCCACATATTCGCCAAAAGCCAATCGAGCGCCTTCTCTTGCACTGTCCCGACTTACAGCTTCATATTGGTGCCATTTAGCCTGGGGAAACTTGGCCAAAATATCTTGAATTTGTTGGGCAATAGTAGGTGAGGTAATAGTTTCTGTTAAAATACGAAGGCCCGCACCTTTTTTGAAATTCTGGGTGGCCAGTTCGGTATTCAATGAATTAACAAAATTGTCCAGAGTTGCGATGCGTCCTTTATAGCGAATAGTTTTTGACCGATCGGGATCATACAGGCTTAATATGGAAGCCTGGGCGAAAGCATCGGTGGCACCCAGACTGGCCGGATGCTGCGGGTTTCCCTCGATTTTCGTGGGTCTCCCCATATGGCTTTCCACCAGAATCCCCAGTGCATACCCGCGATGCAGGTGAGCCGTGGCAAAAAACAAAGGTTTGCCTGGAACAATTTCTTCGGGCTGCCTGACATAAGGTACGATATGTTCGAGGGGCTGGCGTGTACAGGCGGCTAATCCTGCAAAAGCCAGAGAAGCACCCATATATTTAAGAAAATTACGTCGAGCTATGGGCTTATCCCAGAGCTCTTTCAGGTAGGGAAATTCGTTATGCAGATACTGCTTGAATTCTTCGGTTTCTAATAATTCTTCTAAACTACGCCAGTATTTTTTTCCGTTGTGAGAATTTAATTTTTCTTTAATTTTTTTAAGATTTAATGGGGTTTGAGAGTTCTCCTGATTCATTTTCATCTGTGACAAATTGAACAATCCTCTTGTTTTTTGATTTTATATTCCTTAACTAATTTTTTAGCAAGTAGAGAGCCATCGGCAGGGGGTTGCCAGTTCAGGGTGAAGACTTCTTCACGCGGGCGTACATATTTTTCAGGATGCCTGTGACAATCCAAACACCATTCCATATAGAGAGTATTTTGACGCCAGGTGAGGGTCATTTCTCCGACGGGACCGTGGCAAGTTTCACAGCCGATACCCTTCTTTACATGGATACTGTGATTGAAATAAACAAAATCTGGAAGATCATTAACCCGTACCCATTTCAATGGCTTCCCGCTTCGAAAACTTTCGCGTACGGGTTCTAACATAGGACTCTGTGCATGAATCTGGGAATGACACCCCATGCAGGTACTGATAGGGGGAATACCGGCAAAATTGCTTTCCTCAACCGAGGTATGACAATAACGACAATCAATCCCCAACTGGCTAACATGGTGCCGGTGACTGAATGGGACAGGCTGTTCACGTGCCACACGCGCCTGAGTCACATAAGGAGAGCGTTGAATTGCTCCCATCACAAAAAACAAAGCAATTACAAAAATTCCTAAACCAATGATACTTGCTCTGGAAACCGTATTTGTACTACGATGAAAAATCTGTGCCATCTCATTCCTAAATTTTACTTAAAAAGTAAATTTCAAAGTTACTATCAGGATGCCCACATTCCGTAGTATATAATCCCTCTCCAAAGGCAACTAATATAGATAAAAGCAAAGAAAAAGTCAATAAAAAGTGAGAATTTTTTTCTAATTTCTCAAATTTTTTATTTTACATTGTCATAATTTTAGGCATGGAGTCCCCCCGTCTAACTTTATAATGCGAAAAAGATTGGATTGTTGGAATGCTGGAAAAGGTGTTTTCCTTAAAACAGATTCATTTATGGAAACATAACCACCTTGCCACATTCGCCCGATTCCATCAAAGCGAAAGCCTTTTCAAATTCTTCCAGCGGGAAGCGATGGGTTACCACCGGTGAAAGGTCTACGGCCCCGGATCGAACCAGACCTCGCCCCTGATACCAGGTTTCCCAGAGCCGTCGTCCTACCACGCCGTGTACGGTGATCCCTTTGAAAATGAGCAGATTATCAAAATCGAATTCCACAGGATGACCCGGTAAACCGAGGAGCACTGCCTTACCTCCGGGTTTCAGCAATGCGAATCCATCGCGTAGAGCCTGCTGGGCACCGGACATTTCCAGCAACACGTCGATGCCTTCATTTTCGGTAGCGGCAAGAATTTTGGCCACCAGATTTTCTTTTTGAGCATTAACCGCCAGCTCGGCGCCCATCCTTTCGGCGAGCTTTAAACGGTAGTCTTTGATATCTGAAGCATAGACCGACCGGGCGCCAATGGCTTTGGCCACGGCAATGGTCATCACGCCTACAGGCCCACAGCCGGTTACCAGAATTTTTTTGGCCCGAAGATCGGCTTCGAAGGCGGTATGAACTGCGTTGCCAAAATTC
>CAZMEG010000549.1:0-2574 GCA_964565205.1 uncultured Cytophagia bacterium | reverse complement strand
AAAAGCTCGAGTCATCTAAAAATGCCTGGAATTTCTGGAGTCGTTTTCAGACGACTTGCGCTATGAGCTTGAAAATTGATTTTCGGGGGATTTCCGTTTCTTTTTGTTGTAAAAATAAAATTAATTTTGCAAATTTAATAAACCTTTTTAATTTTTTAGAAATGAAAAAGTATTCCAATTTGATCGCATTTGATGATGCACCTTTTGCAAGAGATTACCGGGGCCAAGTAAAAGTAGTGGGTACTATCTTTGCCAATTTAAGATTCGACGGTTTGCTCATCGGCGAGATTCAGAAAGATGGCTTTGATGCGGCAGAAAAGCTGACTCATCTTATCGCCCAGTCCAAATATCTTGATCACATTCAGCTAATTATGTTGCAGGGCATCACCATGGGGGGATTTAATGTGGTGGATGTGTATTATTTAAATGCTCAGTTGAATACCCCTGTATTAATAATTTCCCGGAATCAACCGGATATGTCTGCTATTCGTGATGCGTTATTTAAAAGTATTCCTCAGGGCAGGAAAAAATGGGAGATCATCGAGAGGCTGGGCCCCATGGAGCCAGTTGAAAATGTGTATGTGCAACGTGTAGGTCTTTCACTGGAAGAAGCCAGAGCCACCATCCGACATTTCACTCTCTACGGCAACCTTCCCGAACCGATTCGTATGGCTCACCTTATTGCCACGGCTCTAACAGATCATGCGAAGAGAGGGCCAGGCCGTTAATTTGACAAGATTTTGTGCAAAGGAATAACGGAATACAGGAATACTGGATTAATTAAAAAATGGACCAATCATCCAATGCTCCATCACTCCAGCACTCCACGTTCTTGGTGAGGGTTAGCAGGGCGCGACTACCTGCACATGAGGTTTTGAGGCATCTTTTATTGGCTGTTTAGAATTCTTTTCCAGATGGCCATGACCACTACAGGCCGGACAGGTCTTCAAGCCAGAACCAGCACAACGATTACACGGTTGTAGTCCCCCGAGAAAACTCACTTCGCCATTTTTGCAGAATCTGCATCTGAGTATTCCATGTCCCTGGCACACAGGGCAAAGCTTTCCAGCATGGTCGTTTCTAATTTGAGTGAGGTCTGGAAGCTCTTCCGGTTCCTGGCAAAATTTTTCAATGTTAATACGAAGGGTTTTAGCTTCGTATATACAACACATAAACTCTCCTTTTCCCTAAATAACAAACTTTATGAAAAATTATTCCATAGCGCGGCCACTGGTCATAACCAAATTTCAATTAAACTTTTATCTACCAAATCTTGGATTTACCACAGTACTGTAAATCGATCCAAAAGTATAGCTGAGGCCGATGGAGGCAAAATAATCATACGAGGTGGCCAGTTCTTTACGTCGCAATAAGATTTCTTCCGTGGTAGCCCCACCTTTGGGTAAAGAAAGCTGATCACGAATCATGCGGATGCGGCCAAATAATCGAAAGGATAATCCTTTAAATAGACGCAACGAGAGTTCGCTAAATATTTCAAGGCGCAGTTTGCTAAAATCATGAAAAAAGTGGGAGCCTTCCAGAGTGAATTCTGTTGAACCCCAGGTTTGGGTGGTTTCCAGCGTCACCGACAATTTTTCAATCATTAAGTTTTCTGTCAGCTTGTTAAAGATGGTTTCTTCCCGGTAACGGAAACCATTATAACCCACCCGGTAGAGAAGACGTAACTCCCGACGAGTAGATTCAGAATAGGGGAAAATGTTATATTCAAAGGCCGGGGCTATCATCAGGTCAAGATCGGTATTACTGAACGTGGATGAGGAGGTGTTGAGGAAGAAGCCTGCTGACCAGTGGTTGGTGAGACTTTTAACCAGTAATCCTCGAAAACCAAAACTTTTTTGAAAAGTTCTTACTTTGCTGCTACCAATGGTAAAGGTACTTTCGTCATAACCTGCCGTAAAAGAAAGACGGGTCTTCCAGTTGTTCGTAATTCGGTTGGCCGAAATGGTTCCAAACAGGGAGATGAAATTAAACGACCTTTCTCCATTGAGAAATGTATTAACATTCACTCGAAATACCCAGTAATTCCATTTGTCCTTCACACGTTGTTTGGGTGTTTCCGGTTTTTTATAAATTATATCTACCTGATCCGCAACAGGAGTTTTGGCTACGTAAGGTATGAGCCCTAATTTTAGACGCTGCACCAGGCTTTTTCGAATTTCCTCATCGGTGGCGTTTTGTTGTGAATAAAAAGTTAGTGTATCGTTTTTCCCTGTAAAATTTTTTTGCCCGATAAAAGTCAGGGTGAACTCCTCACCGCCGCTCCCGGTCCCCTGTGTGGTTACAAGAATATGAATCTGGGCCTCTTTTCTTTCACGCACAAAATTTACAAAAGGGACTTCGGTTTTAATATAATCGTAGTCACATCGGTCGCAATCGAGGTAAATAAAAGGAACCTGGTCTGGTGGTGAGTCATTTCGAGTCTGGGCAAAATTCAGGTTAGTAAAAAGGGATAGTATGCAGAAAAAATATATTTTCTTCATTTCTTCCCTCCTGATGATTAGCTAATAGGGTTTCACAAAACTCAGAAATTATTAATAATATACCGCCTTTTAC
>CAZMEG010000548.1:0-2583 GCA_964565205.1 uncultured Cytophagia bacterium | reverse complement strand
CGCCAAAAGCCCCGCCATTTTGCACCTGCACAACCCTGACTTTCTCCAACGGCAGATTCAATATTTTGGCAATCTGTTTCTGGTCATCATATACCCCCTGCCCCTGGGAAAACACTTCGATGCCATCATACCAGGGTCTGGCAATGCAGCTTTCCGGTTCCAGAAAGCCGTGTTCGATGGTCTGGGTTTCGTACACCCCATGCACCACATAGTCGGATTCAGCTAATGCTTTTTCCACATCACCCCGTTTGATCACCGAGGTGGACAGAATATTACCCTTGGGATGGATCCTGGGACTTTCCTCCTTCATGGCTTGATGAGGATCGGTGAGCGGTTCCAGTACTTCATATTTCACTTTTATTAATTCCACAGCTCTACGGGCAATGGCCTCAGATTTAGCTACCACGCCAGCCAGTACATCTCCCACATAACGCGTCTCCTCACCCTCTTTGACCATCAGGGGCCAGTCTGAAACAATTAACCCGATAAACCGTTCACCGGGAATATCCTTGGCAGTGAAAACCTTAATCACACCATCTAAGTTTGCGGCTTCACTGGTATCAATGGCAAGGACTTTCGCTCTGGGATAATCACTGAATTTGAGAGCCCCGTAAAGCATCCCTTCAAATTTCATATCACAAACAAAGGGTTGACGCCCTAGGACCAGATCATAAGCCTTGTATTTAGGGAGTCGTTCTCCCACCTTACCGGAAGTCTTTGGCAGTGTAATTTCCCATTTCTCCCGGAAAGCCTCGGCGGCAAAAAGAATGGAATCGATGATCTTTTTGTAGCCGGTACATCGACATAAATTGTGGGTTAAAGCCTTCGCCACCTCCTCGCGACTGGGAGAAGGATTTTTATCCAGCAAAACTTTCGCCTGCATGACAATCCCTGGAATGCAGAAACCACACTGAACGCCCCCTTTTGCCACAAACGCTTTGGCAAAGACATCCTGCTGGTAGGGACTCATGCCTTCAATGGTTACCACTTCCCCGTCGGCGACCTTTTTCATAGGAATTACACAGGAAAGAACGGCACGCTGATTGAGTTCCACCACGCAGCAACCACAGGCTGCCTGGGGGGCACAGCCATCTTTTGGCGAAATGATGCCTTCATATTCCCGCAAATAAGTGAGCAGCGGAAGCTCCGGATCGCCCTGGTAAGTTTTAGGTTGACTGTTCAGGGTAAAGTGTATGGTATTTTTATTCATTCTAATAATTTTTTAAAAATAACAGACGATTTTTTATTGATTTCTGAGAAAATTGGTTTAAAATTCTTAGTAATCTTCGCATTGTTTCGCCAATTGGTAATTGCTTGGAAACGATAATTCCCCAATGTTCACGACCTTTCATAACATAATCATTATGCAATAATACAAAATCTTTAACATTAAAAGTAACTAAACATCTATTTTGTTTTACTGCATATGCGAGCTGATCGGCATCGGATTTACCTTTTCGACCTATTTCTTGAGCATGCTCAACATCAAATCCTCTTTTACGAAGTGAATCAGCTAAAATCGCATGGATATCTTCATCTAAGAAAAGTTTGACTTTTGTCACCTTTAACGACTATTCTTCCTCTTTTGGAGGTTTTTTACTTGTTTTTCCCAATACTCTTCATCAGAATATTCTACTAATTGTTCATCGATTTCTTTCTGGTGATCAAAATAATAGGCCAACGCTGAATGAATTTGTGAAGCCGTTAGATGAGATAGCGTAGAAAGGATTTCATCTACATCCATTCCCATTTGATAATAGCCAGCGATAGTACGTACTGTAATTCGAGTACCTTCTATAATTGGGGCACCTCCAGCTATCTCTGGTTTAGAGGTAATATATGGATAGGTGATTTTTTTTACAGTAGTTTTCATTTTTAATTATATCCTACGTGAGTTAATGTTAATTATACAATTTTCAACAATTATATTTTTATAATTTATCCAATTAACATTCCTATCTCGGTAACTTATCCTTTACAGTTTCAAAAGATTCCCGTGGTTCGTTTACGCGTAAACGATAAGTTATGTAATCGTAAAAGTCCTCCCAGAGTTCTCCATATTTTTCAAGGTCAATTATTACAGCTTTTTTCTTTCCTTTTTCATCAATGATAAATTCTATTCCTTCCATAATATGTCTCCAAATTTTTTAATTCTATAATTATTAAAATTCTTCCCACCGCTTTCGGTGACCACCTAATTTTTTTAGCCATTTTTCAAGTCTTTTTTCCACTTCTTCATGAGGTATACCCTTCCCTTCCTACTTCTTCTTTTATATTTGACATAACTTTTCTCCCTTACAAGTTTTGGATAATTGGGCAATAATTATTCAAATGTAAATATTTTAGCAAGTTCCACCTGTAACCCATCAAGAACTTTGGACTGAATCACACCCTGTTTGTCCTGATGCTGCAAAAGCTTGAATTTTTGGTTTTCGTTCACATAGATCTCAATCCACTGCTTCATCGGATCAACAATCCAGTATTCTTTAACCCCGAAAGTTTCATATAACTCCTTTTTATCTATTAGATCGTAATATCCAGAGGCAGGCGAAAGAATCTCGATGACCAGATCCGGAGCCCCTG
>CAZMEG010000547.1:0-2599 GCA_964565205.1 uncultured Cytophagia bacterium | reverse complement strand
TCTGAACAGCGACCAGTCATTTTAATTGAAGTGCCACCGCATAAAATGGTGCCACCTTCTTCCTTCGCAAGATGAATGTAAGATAAAATCTTCTGCATGTGAGTTTCTGAAATCACGGCTCCTAAATCGCTTTCTTCATCAAGGGGATCACCGACTTTTAGTTGCCGGGTGCGTGTCACAAAATCATCACGGAATTTATCATATATTGAGCGTTCAATAAAAATTCGTGAGCCACACAAACATATTTCGCCCTGATTAGAAAATGACGATCGCAAAGTGGTCTGCATCATTTCTTCGTAATCACAGTCGGCAAAGATGATGTTGGGATTTTTCCCTCCCATCTCCAGGGAAAGTTTTTTGAACAACGGAGCGGCTACCCTGGCTATTTCGGCTCCGGTTTTGGTTCCCCCTGTAAAGGAGAGAGCAGCAATTTTAGGATGTGCACAAATAGCCTGACCTACCTTGCTTCCCAGGCCATGTACGATATTTAACACCCCGGCCGGCAAACCCGCTTCCTGACAAATTTCAGCTAATTTAAAGGCGGTCATGGGGGTGATTTCCGAGGGTTTTCCGATCACACAATTGCCAGCAGCCAGAGCCGGCGCAATTTTCCAGGTGAATAGATAAAGTGGTAAATTCCAGGGGGAAATACAGCCGGCAATACCTACAGGATCACGCAGGGTGTAATTGATGGCACGCTCCTCCATGGCATGAGATTCACTGGCGAAATGTAAAATTCCGGTAGCGAAAAAGCGAAAATTGCTGGCAGCCCGTGGAATGTCTATCGTCCTTGCCAGTTTCAATGGCTTACCTGTATCTATGGATTCGGTCAGAGCCAGATTATCCAGATTTTGTTCGATTAACTCAGCGATCTTCATCAAAATGCGCGATCTTTCCTGAGCCGGTGTAGTTGACCAGGCCGGGAAAGCTCTTTCTGCTGCCTGCACGGCTAATTCCACATCATGTTCATCTGAATCTGGCACCCAGGCGTACGCTTCCCCCGTTGCGGGATTAAAGTTTTCCAGAAACTTTTGTGATGCGGGGGGGACTAATTTTCCATCTATGTAGTTTAAGATTTTATTCATTTGTTATTTCCACTTTTCAAGCATAAATGGAGCCTTCGCCAATGCGGTCTTCGATGATTTTTCGATCCATTTTGAAATCCAGATACTGGGAAATCATACGTGCCTTGTACAAAACAAAAGCTCTGGGATCATTGTTAATGATCAGATGCCCATTGGCTAAAACTTGTATGGCGATGATAGGATCTGCCGAATCCAGAATCACCACATCGAACTCATGTTTGTAATCGAAATGTTTTTCGAGATCATACTTTAAATCAATCATGGTGTCGAGTTTAGCCGGTTTGCCCAGATAAACCGCCACATCGATGTCGCTGTCTTCTCTAAAATATTTATTGAGAATCGACCCGTAAACAAAAGCAAATTTAACTTTTCCCTGCAGATATCTTTTGATTTCCTGGATAATTTTTTCTTGTTCTTTCATTTAATTAACTACTTTCCTTTTTTGAATAATAAAATCCCAGGTTCTTTTTTAATTCCTGGGGCAATTCAGGCAGGGCAGAACGTGGAATCAGATAAGTCGAAAGATTAAACAAATCGGTGAAAATTTTGTGGCTTTCAGCGGTCTTTTTTAAGTACTGATGCCCGGAAGAACCACCGGTGCCAATTTTAGTCCCGATCATGCGATGCACCATGAGTGCATGCCGTTGACGCCAGGCAGTGAGCAGCTCATCAATATCAATCAAAGTGGTGAGTAGCCGAAACGGCAGCTGCAAAATAGGTTCATCCCGATAAAGATTAATCAAAAGCGCTGCCTGGGTAGCTTTGTAAGATAAGCGTCGCTTCCCTTCTTTGATCAATTGATTATGTTTGGTTTCATCAAAAAGGGCTTCAAAATTTCTCCGGGTGATAGCCAGTTCCTGTAATTGCTGCTGCTTTTCCTGCTCCGAAAGTAAAGGGTTGTTTTCAATGGTCTTTCGATCCTCTTGCAGCATCTTATTCACTGCAACCCGGTAGTTTGCCCAGAAGCTGAATCCCTCAAATTCAAGAAACGGAGTACGCTCCAGCCATTTTTCAATTAAATCAAACAAGGAAGGCTCCTTTTCGGATTGCCTTATCAACGCCTGATGCTCCGGTGCCAATCGTGACAAATACGCATCATTAACAAAATTCTTCCTATATGCAGAGGATAATCCCAACTTGTTCTCAATTAATCGAAACTGGAAACTTTGAAATCCCGATGCCGGAATCAGGTAATCACGAAATTCCAGGAAATCCAGTGGAGTCATGGTTTCTAAAATACGTAACTGGTCAATCAGTAATTTTTGAATTTCCGTAATACGCTGTAGTCGAGCTACGGCCACACCCACCTGCTTCTCGTCCACGTAATCCTGTTTAAAGATATCCAGAACCGAGTCAAGTTCATGTAGAATTTGTTTGAACCAGAGTTCGTAAACCTGATGCACGATGATAAAAAGCATTTCATCGTGGGCTAACTTCTGGTAATATTCGAGACTCTTGGGTTCCTGACTGGTGAGTATATTATTAAGCTTTAAATAATCAGCATAATAAAGAGG
>CAZMEG010000546.1:0-2600 GCA_964565205.1 uncultured Cytophagia bacterium | reverse complement strand
ATGGCGAGGGAACGAAAGGATTTTCATGCCGCCCGATGAAGGCATTGGCGTCGAAGAATTTCAAATTATGAAAATCTATTTCCTTCACAATTTATCCAACTAAGCTGGAATCAAAATATTTCTAAGGGCTCCTGAAAAAATCCCAAATCCAACTCCCACTATATATCTTAACACCCAAACACTTCAACAAACAAATATGCTTTTGGCTTTGGGATTTGTTCCATTGGATTTTTCTATTGAATTTTCACAATCTCCCCACCCTGATTGGCGGACTTGATCATTGCCTCAAGAATGGCTGTCACCTGACGACCGGCGTAGGCATTGGTCACCGGTTCTTTGTCTTCTAAAATGCAGTCCACAAAGGCATCCAGACAGAGTTTGAAGGCTCCATGGATTTTACCGAAAATCTGCCCGTAGAGAAATGTCTTGGGATAGGTAAAGGCTTTCTCGGTGCTGATTTCCAGTGACTCGCATTTCCGGTCCAGATGAATGTGTCCAGCACTACCGATTACCTCCACGAAAGAATCCACAATAGTAGGGAAGGTATTGGGGTAAATCCAGCCCGATTCAAAGGTTGCGATGGCGCCACTGGCAAATTTCACCTGCCCCTGTACCATATCATAAGTGTCGATACCTCTTTTCACCAGCACTTCTTTCACTCCGTATGCCCGGGCTTCCACCGCCTCGCTGTCAAAATACCAGCGCATTAAATCCACATCATGGGAATTGAGAAAAAAAGTTGGTGCGGTTTGGGCTGTCCAGTTGATCATCTCGGTGGCGACCCAGATGGTGTCATTTTTACGGGCATACCCAACCAGGGGTTTACCTATCTCACCATTTTGAATACGCTGGCGCGCCTCATAGTACGCTGGTAGCCAGCGATGACTGTAAGCCACCTGCAGTTTTAAACCCGTATCTTTTACCGCCCGCAAGATGTCGTCCGCTTCTTTGGTAGAAATGGTCATGGGCTTTTCCACCAGAACATGTTTTCCTGCCGAGAGCGCTTCCAGTACAAACTGCGTATGGGCAAAATCCGGCGTTGCCACACACACCGCATCGATGTCATTCCGTTCCAGCATTTTGCGATGGTCGGTATAACGATTGTTTGCGGGAATGTTGTACTTATCGCCCACCCGGTGCAGGCGTTCCTCGGAACGATTCACCACTGCCCGCACTTCGGTGTGCGGGTGCTGCTGATAAACCTGTACGTAGTTTTCACCCATGATTCCCAAGCCAATCACACCAATCCCGAGTTTGTCCATGATTCCTCCTTTGTTAGATGAAAATACTTTTGAACCAATTTAAAAAATCATCTTAATTTTGCAACTGCACAGATTGAATAACTATTAAAATCCCAAATCCCAGAACCCAAAGGCCAACTTCCAACATTAATCATTTATACATTTAAACTCTTAAACACATAATCACTCTTTGGTATTTGTGATTTGGTTTATTGGGATTTTAAATTAATTCCTCCACCTTTACTCGTAATTCATAGGCTCCATCCGGACGAGCGAATTCGTAGTAATAATAAATTTTCCCATCGTGTAACAGCGCATCCAGATAGCGCACGCATCCGTTACCGTAAGGTGAATGTAAAACTGTCCGATCAACAGTCAATTTATGAAAATTAAAGAGATCAGTAGTAATTGCCATTCCAACGCGTTGATTGAAATTTTCTTGCACCGAACGACAGCCATCGTAAAAGGCAATAAAAAATGGATTACCCGGCACGATGGAAGTAATACGGGCACAGTAATTGTCCCAGCTTCCATGACTGGAAGCCAGCACCTCGCCCAACCAGCGAAAGTTAATGCCATCCTGACTTATGGCTAAACCTGTGTGGGATTTTACCAGACCGGTAACAAACACATCCGCCTGTGTGTGAAGTTGATCTCTCTGGGACTCAGGCAACGACTCTGGTTTGGGGGCATAAGATACATACAGGAAAGTTGTAGAGCCAATGTGCCAGATGTAAGGGTCTTTAACCGCCTCCCCACCTATGTCATCCGCTGATAGCACACACTGACGTTTTTGAGGATCAAATTCCGCAGGGGAATCAGCTTCCAGGAGGTCGATGCGCCAGCGATTGTCTTCCGGATCCACCAGACCCAGATACAAGCGCCAGCGACCCTGATGAGTCTTCACCAGGGCACCCCGTTCCACCGATGGTGAAGGAAAATCGGTTTTTTGAGCTTGCCAGATATCGGTGAAATGCAATCCATCGGTACTTTCGGCGATGCGGCATTCGGCTCCACGATCCAGCTCGCCCACACCCCGGGGCCATCGTAACCGATAATACAGATAAAATTTTTTGGACTCCGGATCAAAAAGAACACTGGGTGCCCCGACCCAATAGCCTTCGGAGATGCCAGGCGGTTCTTTCACCGTCATCCCTTCTTTGGGATCAAAAAGTGGTAGAGTGGCCAGTTGGCGTAAATTAAATTGATGGTTAAGCTGCATGCACTACCTCCCTTAAGAAAATCCCGAATTCCAATCGGATTTTTTAGGATTTGGGATTTGATCAATTGGGATTTACTCTTCACTAATTCCATGGAAAATCCCTCGTTTCTTCCATCTTCGGATAAAAATAACTAAAG
>CAZMEG010000545.1:0-2604 GCA_964565205.1 uncultured Cytophagia bacterium | reverse complement strand
AATTTTACCACATTAAAATTTAACCTAAGCAAAGAAGGCATTGCCACCATCACCTTAAATCGTCCCGACAGGCTCAATGCCATGGATGCTGAAATGCGCTCGGAATTTCATCAACTCACTGATGAACTGTATTTTAACGATGACATCAAGGTGGTGATTTTTACCGGTGAGGGTCGGGCTTTTTCTGCCGGTGGTGATATTGATTTTCTCGATCAGGAATGGTCCACGCCAAGATTTCGAAGCGAGACCCTTAAATTCACAAGTTTCTTTGATGCGCTGGAAAATCTGGAAAAACCGGTGCTGGCGGCCATCAATGGACCTTGCACAGGTGCGGGTTTGCAAATCACCCTCTCGTGTGACCTTCGCATTGCCTCGGATCGGGCTAAATTCGGCTTTCGAGAGAATCAGATCGGTTTGATTCCTGGAGCGGGTGGGTGCTCACGCTTGGTAAAATTAATTGGCTATGGCAAAGCTAAAGAACTAATTTTTTTAGGGGAAATGATTTCGGCAGAGGAAGCCAAATTTATCGGTCTGGTCAATAAAGTGGTTGCTCATGAAAATTTGTTAGATGAAACCAACGCCATTGCCCGGCATCTTTTGACCCGGGCGCCAGTGGCTCTGGGCCTGGCCAAGAAAATTCTGTGGAATTGTGTGAATGTGGATATGCATACCGGTCGTGTGTTGGAAAGTTTAGCCCAGAGCATTTTGATTAAAACTCAAGACCATAAAGAAGGTATTAAAGCTTTTAAAGAAAAAAGACCACCAAAATTTGAGGGAAAATGAAACCACGACACGAGAAAAATGTCTACATTGTTTCAGCTGTACGCACGCCCATCGGTAAATTTGGGGGTTGTTTAAGCTCATTGTCCGCAACCGAACTGGGCACCTTGGCGGCCAGAGGCGCTTTGGAAAAAGCTGGTCTGCAACCCAAAGATATGGACGAGGTTATTTTTGGCAATGCCCGTCAGGCGGGAGTGGGACCCAATCCTGCCCGGCAAATTGCCCACAAAAGCGGCTGTCCGGTCACGGTGCCAGCCTACACGGTGAACAAAGCCTGTGCTTCCGGGATGAAAGCCATTGTACATGCTTACCAGGCCATCGTTCTGGACGATGCCCAACTGGTACTTGCCGGCGGCACCGAAAGCATGAGCAATACTCCTTACCTGCTCACTCGCGCCCGCTGGGGCTATCGGTTGGGTCACGATCAACTTGTGGATGGTATGTACCGGGATGGCTTTCTCTGTCCATTGTGTGGTCAGGTCATGGGGGAGACCGCCGAAAATATCGCTGAAAAATATGGCATTTCCCGCCAGGAGGCCGATGAATATGCCCTCATGTCTCAGCAGCGTTGTGCAAAAGCACAAAAAGAAGGTAAATTCAGGGATGAAATCATCCCGGTGGAAGTAGACGATGCAAAAGGAAATCGTACCCAAATAGTCACCGATGAGCATCCACGTCCCGGTACTACACTGGAAAAATTAGCCAAGTTGCCACCTGTATTTAAGGAAGGTGGCAATGTCCATGCCGGCAATGCTTCGGGCATTACTGATGGTGCCGCGGCGGTGGTTGTGGCATCAGAGGAGAGTTTAAAAGCAAGAAATTTAAAACCCATGGCAAGAATCCTGGATTATTATGTGGCCGGCGTGGATCCTGCCATCATGGGCATCGGACCGGTACCTGCCACCAAAAGATTGCTGGAACGAAATCGTTTGACTTTAAAAGACATCGATCTGATTGAACTAAATGAGGCTTTTGCCGTGCAGGTTCTGGCCTGTCAACGGGAACTGGATCTGGACCTTGAAAAAGTGAATGTCAACGGCGGTGCCATCGCTTTGGGACATCCCATCGGCTGCACAGGAACACGCATTGTGGTAACATTGTTACATGAAATGGTGAAACGCGATGCCACACTGGGATTAGCCACCCTGTGTGTGAGTGGCGGTATGGGCATGAGTCTATTGCTGGAGAGAATATAATGGCCAGAGTACCCAAACAATTTCACAGCATATTCTGGGATGTGGACCCGGACATTCTCGATACAGAGAAATATCCAGAATATATCATGGAAAGGATACTTGAGTACGGAACCATGGAAAGTGTGAGATGGATGCGTAAAACTTTTGGCGACGAGAGAATTAAACAATTTATTTTGGGTAAAGGGCGCCGTAGATTATCAACATTAACCATCAATTTTTGGCAAACGATTTTAGAATTTAAACCTGAAGAATGTATACCAATATCCTCACTGAAAAACAGAAGTCGGTTTTGGAATTATTAGATACCATCCCTTTAATTCAAGACTTCTATCTTGCAGGGGGTACTGCGTTGGCACTTTTTTATGGACATCGCGAGTCGATTGATTTTGACTTTTTTAAAGAAGAAAGTTTCGTAGTTGATGAAATAGTTGATATAATAATCCAAAAAAATAATGTAAAAATTAAATTCAAAAAACCGGATACTCTTTTATTATCAATAAATGAAATCTCTTGCAGTTTTTTTAAATATCCCTATCCTTTGCTTAAAGAGACTTCAAAGTTTAAAAATTATTTTAACCTGGCTTCCATTGAGGACATTGCGGCAATGAAAATTTCAGCCATATCTACT
>CAZMEG010000544.1:0-2612 GCA_964565205.1 uncultured Cytophagia bacterium | reverse complement strand
GTCGCCGGAAAGTTGAAAGAACTTTTGATATCAAACAAAATGTGGCCAATTTACGGGAGTTGTTTTTAGTATGAAAAAAATCGCCTACTTGCTGAAAATGTTTCCACGCTTTGCCGAGACCTTTATTCTCAACGAAATTTTAGAGTTAGAGCGTCAGGGAGTGAATTTACACATTTATTCATTAAAGCGCCCCAATGAATCGTTTCGTCAGGGAAAATTAAATCTGGTACATTCAAAAGTCACTTATGTCCCGGAACCCATTGCTATTAGTCCACAATTGTGGATAAGAAATCTATCTTCGATGATCCCCATTTTTAGGGAAAATCTCAGGCTATTTTTAAGAAATCCGAATCGCTATTTACGTGCCTGGCATGTCTGTTATAAATTTGAAGACAAGAGGGTCCGGAAACGCTTTCTGGCGGCAGGTTACATCGCACAAAATTTACTGAAGAATGGCATCGAGCATCTGCATGCTCATTTTGCTAATGATCCGGCCACGGTGGCCCATCTGGTATATCTCCTGTCAGGGATTCCGTACAGTTTTACCGCCCATGCCAAGGATATTTATCTGTCCCCCAGAGAAGATTTACAACATAAAATTCATCTGGCTCGATTTGTTACTACCTGCACAAAATATAATCAGAAATATTTGCAGGAAATAGCCACCAATGGCACGCCTATTTACACCATTTATCACGGGCTCGATGAACAGATGTTTTTTCAATCTCCGGAAAAATTTAAACCTTCGGGAGGTTATTCTCCACTAATTTTAAGTGTTGGACGTCTGGTTGAGAAAAAAGGTTTTGATACTTTAATCAGAGCTTGTGGTTTGCTGCGAGACTGGCAGGTATCATTTCGATGTGAAATTGTTGGAGAGGGTCCCATGGCGAAATATTTGAAAGGTATCATTGCACAATTGCAATTAAATAAAAAAATAGAGATTTTACCTTTTTTGCCACAGGAACGTCTGGTTAAAAAATATCTCCAAACCGCTGTATTTGCTCTTCCCTGTCAAATCACCAGAGATGGTGATCGCGATGGCATTCCCAACGTTCTGCTGGAAGCCATGGCTCTGGGACTACCGGTAGTTTCCACCCGTGTATCTGGAATTAGCGAATTAATTCATCACAATAAAAACGGCCTTTTAGTGCCACCACGGGATCCTTATGCCCTGGCTCAAACACTACGTCAGATTCTTTTAAATACCACTCGGTATCAATGGTTAGGAAAACAGGCCAGACACACCGTCAAGCAGTTATTTAATTTACAACATAATGTTTATCGCTTAAGAAAATTACTGGAAGAATCCTGATAATGAATTACTCAAAACTTGACAAGTTCTATTTAAATACTCTGGAAACTTTCCAATCAAATCCAGAAAATATTCTCACAGAACTTGTGCCCGATATACACACAGTACATGATTTTTTGCAGAATTTAGCGCCAGATTCTCTTAAACTCGACAATCTTAAACTTAGCTGGATTAAAAACAAACCTGGTGGGGATTTGCGATTACTATATACAGCCAGGCATAAGGAACCCTATTTTTTCTTTGCCAGACGGCTTCCCTTCTACAAAGGAAAACAATATGCGATGCGAATGAATCAAATTTTTGCCAGGGCCATTCAACGACATGAACGGCTTAAAGAATTCGGTAGAGCAGCCATCTATTCAACTGATCTGGGATTCCTGTTTGAATTTTATCCAGCCGATCGATGCTTATCGACCTTAATCCAAACCACAGACCCTGAATTCATGAAACTGGTATTACAACAAACCTTAACCCAAAAGACGAATGGTAAAAAGCTTCATGAAGTAACCATTAATTCTGTTCAGTACAAACCCGAACGCAAATGTTTGCTTCGCTATCAGTTGGAATGGAAAAATCCTGATTCAAAACAACTTTATTATGGGAAAATATTTCATAAGGTCCGCCAGGTATTTGTAAAAAAAATCAGAATCTTTCAGCACTGGCAAAATTCGGTGTTTAAGATTCCTGAGCCAGTAGCTCTACTGCCTGGATTAAATATGGAACTGCTCAGCTCGATTCCAGGAACTCATCTGTCCAGGTTGTGCACTCAGGATAATTTTCCAGATATTTGTAGCCGGATCGCCTCGGGCTTACTGGAATTTCAGAAGACACCGGTTACTTTACCAGAAATGCGGAGAATTTCTGAAGAGATATCTCAATTAAAAAGCTGGGGGAATGAATTTGCTTTATTCTGGCCCCAACAGGCCCCGCTCATTCACAGGTTGGTGGACAGATTAACCGGGAATTTGCTGCAAAGATGGCCCTCCCTTCCTACCCCTGTGCATGGCGATTTTCATGTAGCCAATATTCTGGTAGATGACAATCAACTTGGATTAATCGATTTTGAAAACTGCTTTATGGGACCTCCGGCCATCGATGTGGGGTCTTTTTATGCGCAACTCAAATTGCTGTCTTTGAAAACCTGTAAACAGCACACAGCCTTAGATGAGAGCGTTCACGCCTTCCTCGATACTTATCAGACTCACTGTGAACCTGATGCGCGATCCATGCTTCCCACATATTGTGCATTGAGCTGTCTGTGGTGTGCTTACTATCAGTGCCTTTTGCGTCCGGTTAAGCC
>CAZMEG010000543.1:0-2619 GCA_964565205.1 uncultured Cytophagia bacterium | reverse complement strand
TGTGAAGAGTATTGGAGTTGGTGTACACGCTTTTTTAACAGTTTTAATAATTCAATTCTGGTTAAAAAAAGTTGATTTAACTCTTTCAGTTAGGTAGCTACTATTTTTTCGAATTGTTCTTCTTCGGTTGAACCTTTTAAAGCTGTGGTTGAAGATTTACCTCCGCCGAGGGCTATTTGCACCTGGTCAAAATAACCAGCCCCAACAAAGCTTTGATGTTTTACGGCGCTGTATCCATATAATCGTTCCAGCTCGAATTCATAATTCTGCAATTTGGAATAAGCGGCCATTCCCTTCTGGCTGTATTCTCTTGCCAGATCAAACATGCTCGTGTTCAGGGTGTGAAATCCTGCCAGTGTGACAAATTGAAATTTATAGCCCATTTCGCCAAGCTTTTCCTGAAATTCTCCAATGGTTCTTTCGTCCAGATTTTTTTTCCAGTTAAATGAGGGCGAGCAGTTGTAAGCAAGGAGTTTACCAGGATATTTTTCATGGATGGCCTGGGCAAATTCACGGGCTTCACCAAGGTCTGGTTTGGAAGTTTCGCACCAGATCATATCAGCATACGGCCCGTATCCCAATGCACGAGCAATAGCGTATTCCAGACCACTATTTACCCGATAGAATCCTTCTTCAGTTCGTTCACCGGTGATAAAAGGCTCATCCACTTCATCGAAATCACTGCGGATTAAAGTAGCTGAGTTGGCATCGGTACGGGCAATCAGGACGGTGGGAACACCCAGAACATCAGCCGCCAGTCGGGCAGCAATTAATTTTTTAACAAATTCACGCTCCGGGACCAGGACTTTGCCCCCCATGTGTCCGCATTTTTTTAGAGAAGAAAGCTGGTCTTCCAGGTGAACCGCTGCAGCTCCAGCTTCTATCATGGCTTTCATCAATTCGAAAGTATTAAGGGGACCGCCAAAGCCAGCTTCCGCATCGGCCACGATGGGGGCAAACCAGTAAATATGATTTTTACCACTCAACTGGTGAATCTGGTCAGCACGTATGAGAGCATTATTTATTCGACGCACGAGATTGGGTACACTATCCACCGGGTACAGGCTTTGATCGGGATACATTTGTCCGGCATTATTGGCATCCGCTGCAACCTGCCAACCACTTACATAAATAGCCTTTAATCCTGCCTGCACCTGCTGGATCGCTTGATTGCCGGTTAGAGCCCCTAAAGCCCGTACAAAGGGTTCGGTATTTACCAGATGCCAAAGTCGCTCTGCACCCATTCGTGCCAGGGTATGTTCTATTAAAACGGACCCCCGTAGTTTCACCACATCCTCAGCCGAATAGGGACGTACAATTCCTTGCCAACGGGGATCGGTTTTCCATGCACGACTCAAAGCAGTAATCTGTGCCTGTTTATCCATGGTGTCCTCCTCTTTTTAACTTACATTATTCAATAAACTTTACAGAATTAAAATAACTATTAATGCGCAATGGTTTAAATAAACATATATGATTATGGTGGTTTAAATTGAAATCAGTCAAGATGTTTATAGGCTTCCAGGGTTAAAAATTCAGTATAGTTATGGTTAAGCACGATTTGATTCAGAAGCTGGCTGGCCAGATCAAATTTACCCCGGGTGAAGCGCTCCTGTCCAACCAGAGTTTTGATTTTGTTGAGTTCTTCCGCGGCTATTTCATTATAAAGTTCGGGGGTGATTTTCAGTCCGTTCGCCAGTTTTGCCTGATCATGATGAAGCCATTGCCAGATCTGACTACGCGAAATTTCGGCTGTGGCTGCATCCTCCATGAGGTTATAGATCCCCACGGCTCCGGTACCACGTAACCAGGATTCCATATAAAGTAAAGCCACGCTGATGTTATTTCTTAACCCCGGCTCGGTGATTTCACCCCCCGGTATGTGGACATTGAGTAAATCTGCTGCCGTGACTTTAACTTCCTCGCGCAGTCGTTCTTTCTGGTGAGGACGCTCCCCCAGAATCTGATCAAAGGGTTCTTTGGCTACAGGTACCAGGTCGGGGTGCGCCACCCAGGTACCATCGAATCCATCTCTGGACTCCCGGACTTTGTCTTCCTGTACTTTTGCCAGAGCTATTTCGTTAACCCGCGGGTCTTTTCGACTGGGTATAAAGGCGGCCATTCCTCCAATGGCGTGGGCCCCTCGTCTATGGCAGGTTTTCACTAAAAGTTCAGTATAGGCCCGCATAAAAGGTACAGTCATGGTAACCTGAGCTCGATCGGGTAGCAAAAATTCGGGATGCTGCCGAAATTTCCGAATAATACTGAAAATGTAATCCCAGCGACCTGCATTGAGTCCGGCGATATGCTCACGTAATTCATACAGGATTTCTTCCATTTCAAACGCCGCCAGTATGTTTTCAATAAGAACCGTAGCCTTAATGGTGCCCCGTGGAATTCCCAGTTCATCCTGTGCCAGGTTAAACACATCGTTCCAGAGACGTGCCTCAAGATGATTTTCCAGTTTAGGTAAATAAAAATAGGGACCGGTGCCCTGATCAATTAATTTTCGTGCATTGTGAAAAAAATAAAGACCAAAATCAAATAAAGAAGCTGACACAGGTTCCCCGTCCACTTGAACATGTTTCTCTTCCAGATGCCAACCCCTGGGACGCACCA
>CAZMEG010000542.1:0-2622 GCA_964565205.1 uncultured Cytophagia bacterium | reverse complement strand
TGCTATCTGGACGATGAGCGAGCTCTCCAACATCCCGATATGCTCGCTTACACTGGAATGTGGCCCAGAACCGAAGAGCTAGATCGGGTCACTTTTGGGTTTAATATCACCCATCGGCAGGGGGAGAAATTGAAGAAGTTGCTACTCTCTGGCAAAAAGGTAGTATTGCATGGCTGGGTTAGAGGCGTGGGTCTGGAACCCTATTTTATGGATGTGGTGGTGGCGCACATTCGCGGTTCAGAAAGACCCGATGAAGAGCTTGTGTTTAGTGCCCATCTGGATCATCCCAAAGAATCGGCCAATGACAATGCCAGTGGTTCGGCTGCCATTCTGGATATCGCTCGTACTCTTAAAGAATTGATCGATTCTGGGCGACTGCCGCGTCCCAAACGCTCGTTCCGATTCCTGTGGGTACCGGAATGGTACGGCACCATGGCTTATATTGATGCGCATCCAGAGTTAAAAGGACCGGAACTAGGTGGCCGTTTTCTGGCCAACTTAAATCTGGATATGGTTGGTGAACATCTTGAATTAATTCATTCCAAGCTGCTGATCACCCGTACGCCCGATTCCATCCCTTCTGTTTTAAATGAGGTGGTGGCGGAAATGGCAAAAATGGTGGACGGCATGAACATTCGCACCCCACGAGGGAGCCTGTCTGCTTTTAATTACCGAATTACTCCGTACAGTGGCGGGAGCGATCACATGATGTTTATCGATCGTAAAATTCCCGCCATGATGTTCAGTCACAGTCCCGATTACACCCACCACACTTCAGAAGACACCCCCGATAAGGTGGATCCGGTGGAGCTGGAACGCTGTGAAATCATCGCCACCAGTGCCATGTGGTATCTGGCAAATCTTGAAACCGTGCAGGCCGTGGACCTGGTATATCTTGCCGGAGGGCACGCCCTGGAAAGGCTTCAAAAGGCGGCCAAGGAGGGACATCAAAAACTTTTACAGGCGACCGATGGCACTTTGCAGGTTACCTGGCAGGAAGTGCAAAATCGCCTCAAGCATGTGGCCGAGCGAGAACATGCGACCATCAATTCAGTCCTGTATTTTAATGATGCCGACTCGGTGAAAATGATGGTGGATTGGATGAATACCCAGATTAATTTTCATCATCAAAATTTACTGAGCTTGCTTGAAAGTATCGTGAAATCACGTGGAATTACTCAGCTTGAGGTAACAGCAACTGCGGAAGACTCCCGGATTCCATTGCGTTTGACGCGCGGCCCCATTGATTTCAGTCTGCCGGCCCGAAAGTTACCACAAAAAGAAGCTGCCTGGTATCAATCCAATCAGTTTAAATTGAGTGGTGCGGCACGTTTTGAACTGGTTAATTTTATAGGTGGCAAACGCACAGTTTCACAAATACGGGACGCCTTGAGCGCAGAATTTGGCCCGGTTGAACTTAACCAGGTTGCTCACTATCTTGAGGATCTGGTGAAGGTTGGGGTCTTAAAATGGAAAGAATGAGGATGGGGATTTCACAATCAAATGATTGATTCAATAATTCTCATCATCATCGAAATATTTGTAATAGGAAAGAATACCCATAGGTGAAAGAATGAACCAGAACAGGGCTTCTTCCACGGGGATGCGATATCCAAAAAATTTTATCCATCCGATAAATTCCTCTCCAGGAAAGAACCACTGACCAAGTCTTAAAGCCGTGTATTCAAAGGTAGCGGTTAAATAAAAAAAGTAGGCCACACATTTAAAAAATTTAAAAATTTGCTCAGGATAAAAGCTTAAGAATACGAAGGCGGGTAAAAAGACTAAAATCGTGCCAATCCAGAAATAAGCAAATTTGATTTTCAGTAGAGAAGGTTTAAACCATAGGGTTAAAAAAAATATCATAAGAAGGAGTAATTCAAGGCTAAGCAGATACTTCATACGAGTAGCCAGGATGACCGGTTTACCTTTGTCCAGAAAATGCACATAGTAAATTATTACTGCATAAACATACAAAAAGCCCCAGAAAAATGATTCCACGGGGATTATGCGAAACAAACGCCATGGAAATAAGCTATGAGGAATCCACCAGGCTCCATTAAAGGCTCCCAGATAATCGACCAGGAGGGTAAATGGAAAAGAAAATAATAAGGAAAAAAGCGCCACTTTTCCCAGGCGATCTCTTGCAGATAAAGAACACCATAAAGCAGGCAATCCAAAAAATAGTAAAGTTGAAATTAAATAATTAGCCTTCATGGCAAAGGAAAATCCAGCTGAAACAGCAGGTAATAAAACCATCACCAAAATATCCAGGAGAGTCATAATGATAATTTTGGGAAATTTGTTCTTCTTCATAAACTTTATAATCAGGCATCAGGATTCGCAGAAGTTTATTGCAGGAAGTGCAAATCATGACATACGCCTACGATGAGGACATTAAGCTAAAACTTTTAACTTGCTAAATTTTGTAGCTATTTGTATAATTGAAAACAGGCAAATTGTGATCTCAAATTGAGTTTTGGTGTCTAATTTTGACATCCTATCAAAAAGTTTCTTAATGAATATAGGGCTTCACAAAATTCAATGCCTTTAGAAAGATTAATGCGGAAGCATCGAATTAAAGTCCCCCTCTCTTGAGCCAAGAGAGGGGGATTTAGGGGG
>CAZMEG010000541.1:0-2622 GCA_964565205.1 uncultured Cytophagia bacterium | reverse complement strand
TTCTGATTTAAATTAACCACTGATTTGCACAGATTGTCGCTGATTTATTTGATTTGTTCCCTATTTAGTTGACTTTGATTTAATTGATTTTCAGGGGATTTCTGACTAAGGAATAAAAACTCAAGAGATTACAGCCAATTGGTCAATGAAATTATTTTTTACCATGAAGATGAACGAAGCTCATGAAGGGATTTTATAATCGCAACCTGCTTTCTCTTCGTGTTCTTCGTTCCTTCGTGGTTTAGGAATTTTTCAGGCTATAATAAATATTTTAAGCTTTTCGACAGACTCTCAAAGGTCTCGGAGACCTTGAGAAACTGTCGATCAAGTCTTGCGCGAAGGTGTCTTGCCGAGCTCCCTGCAACAGGTTAGTGACTGTCAGCGGGGACGCCTTCGGTCCAGATTTTTTGAATTTTGACTTGCAAATCCTGCCAGGTTTTGAAAACCTGGCAGGATTCCTCAAGGTCTCAAAGACTTTGAGAGATTACCCGGCTGTTTAAAAAACACTGTCAGGGACAGCGTCTTAAAACAACTTTGAATCCCTATTAAATTAACATGAAGGAGAAATAAACATGAAAACTGGATTTGTTTACCACGATTTTTATCTGGAGCATAAAACAGGGCCCGGGCACCCTGAACGGCCTGAACGGTTGAGTCATTTAATTACCCATTTAAAAAATAGTCCTGTATGGAATTCACTAATCAGGATTGAACCTGATAAAGCGGACATTCGCTGGGTAGAGACCATACATCCATCGAGTTACATTGAATCCATAAAAAATGCCTGCGATCCGGTGCAACTTAATTATCTGGATTCGGATACGGTGGTAAGTGAACATTCCTATGACGTTGCTTTGTTTGCTGTGGGAGGTGCCCTGAAAGCCTGTGATGCCGTAATGCAGGGGAAGGTCGACAATGCCTTTTGTGCCATTCGCCCTCCAGGGCATCATGCCGAACCGGCACGTGCCATGGGCTTTTGTCTGTTCAATAATGTGGCTATCGCGGCCCGTTTTTTACAGCAAGCGTATGGGCTGAGTAAAATTTGCATTATCGATTGGGATGTTCATCATGGGAACGGTACACAAAATGCCTTTTATGAAGACCCCACCGTCTTTTATATCAGTGTGCATCAACATCCATTGTATCCCGGAACGGGCCGAGCCGATGAGCGAGGAAAAGGAGCCGGTGAAGGGACCACGTTAAATTTTCCTTCGCCGCCCGGATATGGAGATGCAGAGTATATTCGAATCTTTGAAGAAAAAATAGTCCCCGCGGTACAAAATTTTGCACCAGATTTTATATTGATCTCTGCTGGTTTTGATGCTCACAAGGATGATCCGCTTGCTAACATGGAAGTAACCGAACACGGTTTTGCTCAGATGACCCGGGTTATCAGAGCTCTTGCCCAGGAAATATGTCAGGGTCACCTGGTAGCACTTCTGGAAGGAGGGTACAATTTAGAAGCTCTGGCTCGAAGTGTGGAAAATCATTTAAAAGAGTTGCAAAATTAAAAATTATTCATATATTTATAATCAGGAACTATGGAGTTTTAGTGTGATGGGTTTCTGGCGAATTGAAAATACCTTTCTATTACTCCAACAACCCAGAACTCCATTTTTCCATTGTGAATTACAAAGTTATATTGTATCTCCAACTTTCTTGTTAGTACATATAGATGAAAATACAATTTAAACATGTTTAGCGAAATCAAAAACCAAAATTTGCAGGCAGGCGATACACCGTATTATTATTCAAAGCGCATAAAAATGGTCAATGAGCAGATTCGTGCCCGGGGGATTCGTTCTTCATTGGTTTTAACTGCTATGGAGAAAGTCCTGCGCCATCGTTTTGTCGACGAAAACATGGAACGAGCAGCTTACGAAGACACCCCCTTACCTATCCGGGACGGACAAACTATCTCCCAACCTTTTATCGTAGCTTATATGACGGAAGCTTTGCAGTTAAAAGGTGACGAAAAGATTTTGGAAGTGGGCACCGGTTCAGGTTATCAGGCAGCCGTGCTGGCAGAAATTGTTAAGCAGGTATTTACCATTGAGATAAATGCCAATCTTGTAATCGATGCATCGCAGAGATTTAAGAGGATGGGATATAAAAATATTAATTTGCGATACGGTGATGGTTATAAAGGCTGGCCAGAGGCGGCCCCCTTTGATGGCATTGTTGTAACCGCTGCGCCGAAACACATTCCTCAACCTTTGATTGATCAATTGAAAACAGGAGGGAAGATGGTTATACCCGTTGGCGAAGCCTATCAGGATTTGCTGGTAGTCACCAAATTATCTGATGGAACTGTACGAACGGACAGCAGGATTCCGGTGCGTTTTGTCCCCATGATTGGAGAAGCGGAGAAGCGGGACTGAACCCGATGAAAAAATTGATTACTGAACGGGATGTGCTGGATGCATGGAAGCGCGGAGACCGGCAGATCTTTGTTACCCCCTCAGGTTTAATTACCCCGGCTGCCAGAGATGCTGCAAAAATCCGTGGCATAGAAATCGTTGTAAAAACTTCAGAAATTGAAAAAAGCCAACCCACCCACTACACCAACCGAAAAAATTCGGGTAAGATTATTTTAGGTTCCGATCACGGTGGCTATGAATT
>CAZMEG010000540.1:0-2631 GCA_964565205.1 uncultured Cytophagia bacterium | reverse complement strand
TAAACCGGGCCTGATAAATGGCACTGATGGGGGACAGTCCCATGGATACCGTGGGAAATTCCCAGAAATCCGGCATCAGCCAGGGATGGGGATAGGAGGAAAGCCCCCCGCCTTTTTCCAGTTCACGACGAAAGTTTTCCAGGTGGGTAATTGTGAGGCGCCCTTCCAGAAAGGCGCGTGCGTAAATTCCTGGCGAAGCATGCCCCTGAAAGTAGACCATATCTCCATCAAAATCTTCTCCCTTGGCACGCAGGAAATGATTAAAGGCGACTTCATACAGTGTAGCGGCTGAAGCATAAGTGGAAATATGTCCGCCAATGCCCGGGTATTTGCGATTAGCCCTCACCACCATCGCCATGGCATTCCAGCGGATGATACTTTTAATGCGTCGCTCAATCTGACGATCGCCAGGGAATGGAGGTTGTTTTTCCACCGGAATGGTATTTATATAAGGCGTGTTGGCGGTGAAAGGTAGCTCCACCCCCTCCCGATGTCCAATTTCAACCAGTTTGTTCAATAAAAATCGGGCACGATCCCGTCCCTTAAATTCAATAACATCTTCCAGAGCTTCCACCCATTCCTGGGTTTCTTCCACATCGGTATCTTCTCCATTTACATCAATGCCTTTATGTAATTTAATCAGTACTTCATTTATCATTAAACAAACCTCCTTTTCCTGATTTTTTAATTGTTTCAAAAGTTAGAAAATATCCTGTAAGAATCAACAATTATTTTATTCTATTATTCTTAAAAACTTTGCTTTTTAATAAAATTTTGTAAAGGCCTGATTTAACCTGGATAATTCAGCCGGAAAAATTGGTATATTTTTAGCACATTGCTAAAAGGGTTCCGGAGTACTGAAACAATGCGGTATTGGAAGATTGAACCCATCCTCAACATTCCAACAATCCACTATTTCATTAATCCATTGTCAATAAAAATAGCTAATCCGCATAATTATTCCCTATGTAACAAAGTTTATTAATTATGCATATCAGGTTGCTTCAGAATGAGAGGGTGAGGTAAAACAATTCGTCGAACAGGTAAGATCAGCCCAGACCATAACGTTCAATTTTATTCAAAAGCCCGCGGCGGCTCAATCCCAGGCTTCTAGCAGCACGTGTTCGGTTCCCGTTGTATCTTTGTAAAGCTTCAACGATCATTTGTCGTTCAAGCTCTTCCACAGCCTGATTCAAGGTTTCGACTTTCTTGGTGGGTAAAATCTTTTTATTTTCCAGCACCTCCCGGATGACTTCAGGGAGCAGGTCTACATCTACTACTTCGCTTCTCGGATCGGCCAGAATTACACACCGTTCTATGGTGTTTTCGAGTTCACGAACATTGCCAGGCCATTCATAGCGATTAAACAGGTGCAGTACATCTGGAGTCAACGATTTTAAATTTTTGTTGTAAAGCTTATTGAATTTTTGCAAGAAATGGTGGGCTAAAATTGGAATATCTTCAGGGCGTTCACGCAAAGACGGCAACCGGATAGTTACCACATTGAGTCGAAAATATAAATCTTCACGAAATGTACCCTCCTGCACAGCCTCAGCCAGATTTTTACTACTGGCACAAATGATCCTAACATCCACTTTTTGAGGTCTGGTACTGCCTACGGGGCGAACCTCACTTTCTTGAATGGCACGCAGAAGTTTTGCCTGCAAGGCTGGACTGGTATTGTTTATTTCATCCAAAAAGAGGGTGCCACCATCAGCCGCCTGGAAAAGCCCCTTTTTGCTCTCGGTGGCGCCGGTGAATGCCCCCTTAACATGACCGAACAGCTCACTCTCCAGGAGGTTCTCCGGCAAGGTTCCACAATCTAAGGCCAGAAAAGGTTTGTGCTTGCGTGGTCCATTAAAATGAATAGCACGAGCAATCAATTCCTTGCCGGTGCCACTTTCCCCTTCGATTACCACCCTGGCATCGGTGGGTATGATCTTTTCCAGTGTTTTAAAGACCCGTTGCATGGCCGCACCCCGACCGATGATCTCCTCAAAACTGTAATGTCGTTCCACCTGGGATTTCAAATAGCGATTCTCTTCCTGCAATTTGTGTAACAACCGGGCGTTTTCCAGCACATGGGCCGACTGGGAAGCCACGATATTTAACAACCGCAAATCATTCTCGGTAAAAAGGTCCCTATCGGTACCGGGCTTTTTGTGTAGGATCAGTACCCCCAGGATCTTACCGCGCAATTTAATGGGCACCGCTACGACAGCCTTAACAGGTAATCCTAATAGAGTAATTCCTTTAAAGCGAACATCTTGATCCAGTTGATTACAAAATAAGGATGCTTGATTCTGTAAAACCCAGCCGGCAATGGTACGGGAAAACTTCTGCAATTTGTCACGTGAGGTTTTTGAACCAGATCGAATCAGCGTGGTAAACTGCTGATCCTGATTCTCCAGGTTAAGTAAAATAGAACCGTGATCAGCACCGGTCAATTTTATCGTTTCGTTGAGAATGGTATTGGTGATTGTGTTCAGCTCCATGGTGGAAGAAATAGCCAGGGCGAGTTTATTCAGTACCTGAAGCTCCTGCAACGATTGATTGAGAGTTCTGATTTGATCCTGAAAATTTGACCGGTCTGATTTTTTTTGCATAGCAATGTAAATTTAAAATTTATGA
>CAZMEG010000539.1:0-2634 GCA_964565205.1 uncultured Cytophagia bacterium | reverse complement strand
GTCTCCGGGCATCTGAAGGGTGCATCCAGACCGGATTTCGGTTAGAAATCTCCACCAGCCATTTGGCATTGCCCGACCGTGAGTGAATTAGCGTGGGTAACCGAAAAGTTGGTAGCAACGGAAACTCGCCTTTTTGATGATCGATTTTTTCCGGATGAATATGGCTCTTAATATAGGTGGGGATGCTATATTCTGGCCATCCCCATTCTTTCATGGTTTTGGAATAAAATTCCTGTTTGCGAGAAGGTGTATTAAAGCCAACCCGGGGTACCCCGTTGATCATGACCCCGATTGCTTGACCATCTTTGGTAATTAAGCCACTTTTTTTATCTACCTTTGCACCTTTCATCTGCTCCGGTGTCAATTCTTTCATATGTTTGGAATACGAAGTCTTTTCAACTTCAAAGACCCCGTATCTGCGCATATACTCCAGAGGCGTGAGGTTCTCTTCCGCTGCCTTTTCAGGTAACCCCGGGACTTGTTCAAAAATGTACTGATAATACTCATCGATGGTTATCTTCTCGCCTGGGCGATAAGGCGAAATAAAATGTTTTTTCACACCCAGTTTCCCATCGGGATCGATACGCCAGGAAAGCTCTATCCAGAATTCATCCTCCTCCCACACTTCTCCCGGATTAACTTCGTAGGTAAATGTGAATGATTTACCCATTTTACGGGCTGCTTCCCGAAGCACCGGCTGACGAAAGCCAATCCACATGCCAGAGTGGGTTTCGTAGCTGACCAGATCGTGACGTTCGCTGGAGTGTCCCATGGGCAGAACATAATCGGCAAAATAAGCCGTTTCGTTCCAGGTGGGGGTTAAAGCCACATGCAGGCCAATTTTTTCTTCATCACGTAAAACTTCCACCCAGCTAAAGCCATCGGGGTAAGTCCATACAGGATTAAACACCCGGGTAAAATAAACATCGATTTTGCCGCGTCCTTCTTTCAAGAAATGGGGGAGTAGAAAACTCATCTCATAATGTGCCAGCGGGTATTCTTTGGGGAAATGCAATTCATTCCAGAATTTGTGTGCCGGTGGTTTGTCAAAAACCTTTGGTTTGAATTTATTCCAGCCACTGGGTGAGGTGCCGCCTACGGTACCCACACTGCCGGTGAGCACATTAAGAAAATGTAAGCAACGGGCGATCTGCCAGCCACCCAGATTCCCGCTGCCGGCGCTGCGCCAGTTGTGAGTAGCAAAGCGGGTTCCTGCTTTGCCGATCTCCCGCGCCACTTCGATGATCATTTGAGCCCCAACCCCGCTTTCTTTTTCAGCGAATTCCGGTGTGAATTCTTTATAAACTTCTTTGAGTTTTTCGATAAAATTTTCAAAGGTGGGTTTCACATCTGGATGCTGTTCCTGCAGGTAAGTTTGCCAGTTCACCCATTCACGCAGGAAGGTTTCATTATACAGACCTTCCTGTAAAATTACATTGGCCATGGCCAGCAACACCGCCGGTTCGCTGCCTGGGTAGGTGGGAAGCCAGTAATTTGCCATGCTGGCGGTGTTGGAAAGCCGGGGATCCATTACAGCCAGTTTGGCGCCTCTCATCATCCCTTCAATGATGCGCTGGGCATGGGGATTAAAATAGTGCCCGGACTCCAGATGAGCGCTGATGAGCAGAATAAATTCGGCATGGGCATGATCCGGGGATGGCCGATCAAAGCCATGCCAGAGGGCGTAACCAAAGCGAGCCCCGGCCGAGCAAATGTTGGTATGGCTGTTATGGCCATCCACACCCCAGGCCAGCAGCACTCGTTCGATGTAGCCTTCATGACCCGGGCGCCCCACATGATAAACCACCTCGTTGCGGCGGTCTTCTTCCAGGGCCTTGCGGATACGGGCGGCAATGTCATCCAGCACCTCATCCCAGGAAACCCGCGCCCATTTACCTTCGCCACGAGCCCCGGCACGCTTTAAAGGATAAAGAATTCGATCTGGATCTTTGATTTGATTGATGGTGGCCGGACCCTTGGCACAATTCCGCCCGCGGCTGCCCGGATGGTAAGGATTCCCTTCAAATTTACGGATTTCAAGAGTATCCTTATCTATGTAGCTGAGCAGGCCACAGCCCGCCTCACAGTTAAAACAAATAGTGGGAACAATCATATAATGCCGCACTTCGCGCCTTGGCCAGCTTTTGGCTTCATACTCCTGCCAGTCATCCCAGCGATCAGGTGGGGGGTAATTGGTAAGAATGCCCGGTTCGGTGAGCCGCGGCACCACCGGGTCGTTGCTGTCGTTTAAGTTTGGAATTAAATGTAGCTTCTCGGCAATTCGTTCTATTAAACTTGGCATGCATTCTCCTTAAAATTTATTTTACCACCGATTGTCGCTCAATATTTTAACCACAGATTAACGCTGATTGACACTGATTGCATTATTCATAAACTTTATCGAAAAGAAGATTAGTTTGTACTATAATTTCCTAATTCACAATGGATTAATGTAGTACTGGATTGTTGGACTAATGAAAAAGTTTTTTTCAATACTCTCATTACTGCATCACTCCAATATTCCTGAACCTAACCACTAAAATTTTAATATGTTACGTAACAAAATATTACAATTTTTATGAATTATTCAGGATTTAATTTTTAAAATAAATCCGTGCTCATCAGTGTGCATCA
>CAZMEG010000538.1:270-2645 GCA_964565205.1 uncultured Cytophagia bacterium | reverse complement strand
TTTGAATATTTATTATGCTTATGCCCGGAGAGAAAAATTGTCTATCGATGTACGTGAATTTGATGACATTCTTAATCCGGCTTTAAGAGAGAAACTGGAAGAAAGTTATGAACGTATATTTCGCACTCTTGCCTTGATTTATTCTCAAGAAGAAATTTATAATACCTATTATTTTCTAATCCATGGTAATAAAGATGAAAAAGCCCATGCCATTGAATTTTTAGACAATTTGCTTCCGGGACAACTGAAGGTCATGCTTTTGCCAATTATCGAGGATATCTCTCTGGAACATAAAGTACGACATGGGCGAGCCTTATTTAGCTTTAAAAAACTAACCAGAAAACAAGCCATGGCCGTTCTTCTCGATGAGGGAGATACCTGGTTGCGTGTATGCACGATTTACCGTCTAATGAAAGAAGAGGTTAACGACTTCAGTGAAAAGGTGAATGAATTTTTGCATGTTAAAGAATCTATGTTACGAGAGATCGCCAGAAAATATTTTCAAATTAACATGAAACAATTAATTACATGGTAATAAATGGAGTTGTGGGAATGGTATCGGATGAGAATACAATGTTAAGTTTTAAAGAGGAAAATTCAAAGCTTACGGTAGTTGAAAAAGCCGTATTTTTGCAGGGAGTGGATATCTTTTCTCAGACTAAAACCGAGGATCTTGCACGTATTGCCGCCATTACCGAAGAGGTAAAATTTCAGGCAGGTGAAAAAATCTTTAGGGAAAATGAAAAAGGCGATGCGCTTTTTTTTGTGGTGTCCGGTGAAGTTAGTCTACAAAAGGGGGGGCAGGAAATACGACGTGTTTATCCAAATGGGAGTTTCGGGGACCTGGCTTTACTGGATAATAATCCAAGAGAATTTACGGCCATAGCTATCCAGGATACGCACGTGCTAAAAATTGACAGCGACGAATTTTACGAACTCATCGAGGATCATGTAGAAATTACCCGTGCTGTTTTTCGTTCCCTCACCCGGCAAATAAGAAAATTAGTGAGAGGTGCACAGACTTAGCAGGTACTCATAAATACCGTGACGTTTTTAATTGAATAATTTCTTGATTCTCTCCCATTTTTTTATATAATTATCCACAGTAAATTTTAATTAATTGAGGGTGAACATGTCTATTGGCGAACTCAAACCACCGTATAGAATTTTACTCGGACCAGGTCCCAGTAATGTGCATCCCCGGGTGTACAAAGCTTTGAGTACTCCTATTGTTGGCCATCTGGATCCGGAATTTTTAAAGATTATGAATGAGATTCAGGAACTCTTACGCTATGTATTTCAAACCAAAAATCAATTTACCATTGCAGTATCCGGTACCGGTAGTGCTGGCATGGAAGCGGCTTTAGTAAATGTTCTTGAACCCGGGGACAAAATCATCATAGGGGTTAATGGCGTTTTCGGGGGCCGAATGGCCGATATCTCCCGACGTTGCGGAGCTGAAGTTATCGAAATACAGGAACCCTGGGGCAAAGCCATCGATCCACAAAAAATTTCCACGGAGTTGAAAAAACACAGCAAAGTTAAAGCTGTAGCGCTGGTTCATGCTGAGACTTCCACAGGAGTGTTGCAACCCCTGGAAGAAGTGGGTAAACTTTGCAAAGAACATGAGGCACTTTTTATTGTGGATGCAGTGACTTCGCTGGGAGGCGTGCCTGTAAAAGTCGACGAGTGGCATATTGATGTCTGTTACAGTGGCACTCAAAAATGCTTGAGCTGTCCACCAGGGTTGGCTCCTTTAACCTTCAGTGAGGAGGCTTTAAAAGTCGTTCGCAACCGAAAAAGTAAAGTCCAGAGCTGGTATCTGGATATTACCATGATCGCCGATTACTGGTCCGAAGGAAAACGAGCCTATCATCATACCGCTCCCATCAGTATGAATTTTGCTTTGCGAGAAGCTCTACGACTTGTTCAGGAGGAAGGCCTTGAAAATCGATTTCAGCGCCACAAAGAAAATCATCTCATCTTGATTGGAGTTTTGCAAAAATTGGGTCTGGAGCCATTTGTGGAGAAATCATTTCGATTGCCCACCCTCAATGCCATTAAAGTTCCGGAAGGTTTTGATGAAGCTACTATAAGAAAGGCTCTTTTAAATGAATATCATATTGAAATTGGTGCCGGTCTGGGGACCTTAGCAGGTAAAATCTGGCGCATAGGTCTGATGGGAGAATCCTCAACCCGTGCTAACATCGTTTATTTGCTTTATGCATTAGAAGAAATCATGAAAGTTAAAATATCATAAAATTGATTCATACTTTCTTGCAGCATGAATAATTCTTCTTATTTGGATTTTTTTGTTTTCGATTACATAAAATACCAGGTAATTGTCAATAACAAGATAACGATAACCAAGAGTT
>CAZMEG010000538.1:0-260 GCA_964565205.1 uncultured Cytophagia bacterium | reverse complement strand
TAATCTTACATCTTTCGGTATTGAACCAATTTTGGGATAATCAGACAATAGTTGAATTTTAGATTCAATTTTTTCTATAAATAGTTTGGCACGTTTTTTACTATCTTTTGAAATATAATCAAGTATTTCTATAAGATCCTGTTTGGCAATTGGTAAGTATTCTATATCAAATTTTGATTTCACGTGTATATTTTTTTCAATTCATCCATTAAGTCTTGATGAGAAATAGTATTTTTATTACTTTTAGCTTCCATTTCGGC
>CAZMEG010000537.1:1322-2658 GCA_964565205.1 uncultured Cytophagia bacterium | reverse complement strand
ATGTGTTTGTGGAGTATGCCAAAGTTTCCCCGGAAGATATTCTCATGTGTATTACCGTCTATAATCATGGACCCCGGGATGCAATCTTACACCTGGTGCCCATTCTATGGTTTCGTAATACATGGTCCTGGCAACTGGATCGCCCAAAACCCATTCTCAAAAAATTAAAAGAAGGACAGGTAGAAATCCGTCATCACGAACTGGGGCGTCTCTGGTTTTATAGTGAGGGTCATCCTGAATTATTGTTTTGTGAAAATGAAACCAATTACAAACGACTTTATGGCATGGATGGAATGCAAGGATTTTTTAAGGATGGTATTAACCAGTATATTGTAAAAGGTGATAAAGAGGCAACCAATCCGGCCGGAATAGGTACCCGGATGGGGGCCTGGTATCAGTTAAATATAAAGTCCGGTGGTGCAAAACAAATTCGCCTGCGATTGAGTGATAGGAAGCTTTCCAGGCCATTTAATAATTTTGATTTATATCTGGAAAAACGCCGGCAGGAGGCTGATGAATTTTATGGAGAGCTCCAGAGTTCAATTTCCGATGAGGACGACCGGCTTATTCAGCGTCAGGCTTTTGCCGGCATGTTATGGAGCAAGCAATTTTACTATTATAATGTGGAACAATGGTTAAGAGGCGATCCCGGTCAACCGCCACCCCCTTCACAAAGATGGCACGGCAGAAACCGCGAATGGTTACATCTCAATAATTGTGACATCATTTCCATGCCGGATAAGTGGGAATACCCCTGGTATGCGGCCTGGGATCTGGCCTTTCATTGTATCCCCCTGGCCATGATCGATCCGGAGTTTGCTAAAGAACAACTGGTTCTGTTAACCCGGGAGTGGTATATGCATCCCAACGGGCAATTACCGGCTTATGAATGGTCCTTCAGTGATGTGAATCCTCCGGTGCATGCCTGGGCAACCTGGCGGGTTTATAAAATTGATCAAAAATTGAACCATGGTAAAGGTGATCTGAAGTTTCTGGAACGGGTCTTTCATAAATTGTTGCTTAATTTTACCTGGTGGGTTAATCGAAAAGATGAAGATGGACATAACATCTTTCAGGGTGGCTTTCTCGGCCTGGATAACATCGGAGTATTTGATCGGAGTAAGGAGTTACCTACGGGCGGACATATTGAACAGGCCGATGGCACAAGCTGGATGGCCATGTATGCCTTAAATCTTATGCGCATGGCCCTGGAATTAGCCCGGTATAATCCGGTATATCAGGACCTGGCTATCAAATTTTTCGAACATTTCCTGTATATCGCCAGGGCTATGTTTAATGTGGGTGGGGATGGAATTGATCTCTGGGATGATGTGGA
>CAZMEG010000537.1:0-1312 GCA_964565205.1 uncultured Cytophagia bacterium | reverse complement strand
GTATTACATTGTCCCAATGGTTCGCTAATCAAATTAAAAGTACGTTCAATAGTGGGCTTAATACCTTTATTTGCCGTGGAAATCCTGGAACCGGGAATGCTGGAAGAGGTGCCCCAGTTTAAGGAGCGTCTGGAGTGGATTTTAAATAACAAACCTGAATTAGCACGGTTGGTTTCACGCTGGCATGAACCCGGCGTTGGGGAACGGCGTTTGCTTTCTTTGCTTCGTGGGCATCGTATGAAATGCCTACTGCGGCGTATGCTGGATGAAAACGAATTTTTATCTGATTATGGGGTGAGGTCTTTATTCAAATATCACCAGGAAAATCCTTATGTGTTTTACTATCGAGGTCATGAGTTTACAGTGAATTATCAGCCAGGTGAATCCGATACAAATCTTTTTGGTGGGAATTCTAACTGGCGCGGGCCTATATGGTTTCCCATCAATTTTTTAATCATAGAATCTCTACAGAGATTCCATCACTATTATGGAGATGATTTTAAAATTGAATATCCCACCCATTCAGGAAACCTGGTTACCCTTCTTGATGTGGCAAATGATCTGACCCGGCGTTTATGCCGGATTTTTAAACGAGACCGGCACGGCAGGAGAGCGGTGTTTGGTGAGAACGAAAAATTCCAGACCGACCCCCATTTTCGAGATTATTTGTTATTTTATGAATATTTTCATGGAGATACGGGTCGAGGATGCGGTGCATCGCATCAGACCGGATGGACCGGTCTGGTGGCGAAATTACTGCAACCAAGAAGAAAACCTAAAATTTAATGTTAACCGGAGTAAAAATGCAGGCCATCGCCGTCATTCCAGGTAAACCCAATTCCATACATCTGAGAGAGATCTCAAAACCCGACATCGGGGATATACCCGGTGGCAGGGGCGTACTTGTTAAAGTTCTGCGTGTGGGAGTCGACGGTACCGATAAAGAAATAAACGCCGCAGAATACGGCCAACCCCCACCGGGTGATGATTTTCTGGTCATCGGTCATGAATCTCTGGGTCGAGTGGAAGAAGTGGGATCGGATGTTACGGAATTAAAACCGGGCGACTATGTGGCTGCCACGGTGCGTAGACCAGGGCATTCTTTTTATGACTCCATTGGGCTCTATGATTTTACCACCGATGAAATTTATTATGAACGAGGCATTAATTTATTGCATGGATTTTTGACCGAATATTACGTGGAGAGGCCTGAGTATCTGGTGAAGTTTCCTTCCCGTTGCAAACATGTGGGCGTGTTGATGGAGCCGTTAAGTATCGTGGAAAAAGGGGTGGTTCAAGCCTATGAAATTCA
>CAZMEG010000536.1:0-2659 GCA_964565205.1 uncultured Cytophagia bacterium | reverse complement strand
CTCTACGTTGAGGCGCTGCAGATGACCCGTGTGGCAAGGGAAGCTTATGTGTTAATTGGTGGAAAGTATCCTCATCCGCAAACGGTGGTACCGGGTGGTGTAGCCGTCACCGTAAATCTTACTGTGATGAACGAGTTGTTTATGCGATTGCAGAAATTTTTTGATTATTCCAGAAAGGTAGTGGCCATCTGGGACGATGTTTTTGACTTTTTTCTGGAATGTAATTCGGCTTATGAAAAATGTGGTTATCGTCCTGCTACTATGGCCGATACTGGTGTCTGGGACCACCCGGATAACTACGATGCGACTTATGAGAATTGCGACACCTGGGGCAAGGCACGCTGGGCTACGCCCGGCATTCTCATCGACGGAGAGGTCGTGACCAACGACCTGCAAAAACTGAACATTGGACTGGAAGAATTTGTGGAACATTCTTATTATGAAAAATGGAACGGACATCGCTTTAAAACCGACCCCGCGGGCAATCCCATCAGTCCCAATCACCCATGGAATAAAATGACCATTCCCAAACCGGGTAAACAGAGCTGGCGGGATCGGTATTCCTGGGATACCACCCCCACGTGGGATCGCATGCCTATGGAAGCCGGAGCTTATGCCAGATTGTATCTCACCGCCAAATCCCAGAAACTGCCGAAAAGTCGGTTCATCAAACCTACCGGGGGAAACTTACAGATTCATGTGCCAAAGGGAAAGATGCCAGCCAGTACATTAGAATGGAAAATTCCAAAAATTTGGAATGCTTTCGAACGTAATCGTGCCCGGGCTTATGCCATACCTTATTCAACCATGGTAGCTATGGAAAACTGGATGATGGCTATGGAGATGCTTCGCCAGGGTGAAACCAAAGTAAGTACTAAATTTGAGATCCCCAAAAAAGGAACACAATTAGGGGTTGGTTACTGGGGTGCTGGCCGTGGCTATTTAAGTCATCATCTTGTCATCGACAATGGTGCCATCGGAAATTATCAAATCCTTACTCCTTCAACTCTAAATGCAGCCCCCAGAACACCGTGGGGTACACCAGGTCCTTATGAAGAAGCTGTATTGAATACCCCTATTCTGGAGACCTTCAAAACTCCAGAAGATTATAAGGGGATTGATATCCTGAGAACCATACGCAGTTTTGACCCTTGTATGCCATGTACAACCCATATCATGGTAGACGATAGCGATCTCATGATTACCCGGGAAGTAACTACCTGTGCCTGTGGAATTGAATAATGCCATGCTACGCGTTCTTATTGGTACAATAGGATATCATAATTTACGTGATTATTCTGTGGGCCCCAAGTTACTGCCTTTACTAAAAACCATTACGTGGCCCAATGGCATTGAAATAGAAGAAATGAATTGGAACCCCATTGCCATTGTACAAAAATTTCAAACATTAAAAGAGCCTTATCATCGGGTGGTTTTCTTGACTGCCAGAGCCTGTGGTCGCCCACCGGGTACAATTTCCTTGAGAAAATGGAATGGTGGTGTATTACCCGATGAAAATAACATCCAGCAAAGAATAGCCGAAGCGGTTACCGGAGTTATCAGCATAGACAATTTATTAATTATTGGTGAATACTTTAAAATCTGGCCAGAAGAAGTTGCAATAATTGATGTGGAACCAGGTGAAGAAGAAATGGGAGACACCTTCACGCCTCCAGTAGAAAAAGTCATTCCATTGGTTTTAGAAATGGTAAAAAAGGCCACACTTGAAGAATGGAGCAATTTATCTTTTACAAACTACGTGATTGATAGTCAACAGACTATTAATAAAGTATAATGAAAAGTACACAAGCAATACTAAAGCGAATTTTGATTGCAGGTGTGGGTAACGTACTCAATCGGGATGACGGATTTGGTGTTGAGGTAGTACACCGGTTAAAACAAATGGGCAATCTTCCAGCAAATGTAAAAGTTATTGAAACGGGGATAGGTGGGATTAGTCTGGTACAGGAATTATTTGATGAATACGATGTGTTACTGGTGGTGGATACAATTTCACTACATGGGAAGGCCGGGGACCTTTATTTAATCGAGGCGAACATTTCAGATATCCATGAATTACCAATAGAGAAAAAGCAAGATTTTTTAGCCGATATGCATTATACTAATCCCAACAAGGCTTTAAAATTGGCTAAAGCTCTCAATGTATTACCGTCAAAGGTTTACATTTTAGGTTGTGAACCCAAGGTTTTCGATGAATTTAATATGGGACTGACTGAAGTCATCCAGCAAGCCGTTCCGAAAGCTTTGGATATAATTCAAAAATGGCTTGCTAAACAAATCCCAAACTCCCAACCCCCAAAACCCAACCATTAGCTCGGGATTTGGAATTTGGTTAACTGGACTTATATTATTGGATTTGGTTAATTGGGATTTTATTTAATGTGATTAGATGGAAACTTTAGAAAAAACAAATTTCCAGCGCTTCCGGATCCATGTTACCGGAATCGTCCAGGGTGTAGGATTTCGTCCCTTTGTATTTCGGGAAGCCAAGAAGCGAAATCTGACCGGGATGGTGCGCAACGATAGCCGTGGCGTGATCATTGAAGTGGAAGGCTTACCGGAGAAAATTGAGGATTTCATCGAAACTCTAAAAACAAAACCGCCTGTATTAGCTCGCATTCATAAGCTATCCCTAGAG
>CAZMEG010000535.1:0-2674 GCA_964565205.1 uncultured Cytophagia bacterium | reverse complement strand
GAATAAGACCCTGGCAACTGGAATATTTACAGCCGGACCTGGTGCTCCTGGTGGAGATGCTGGGTGAGTTCACTGGAAAGAATGCAATCGAAGGGATTCATGATCCTAATTCTGGCGGTTCCACATTCAGTGTTGCACCGGGATTCCTGTTTAGCTATCGCAACATAATGTTAAAAGGAGGTGTGAAGTTTACCTTATTTGAAAGGTTAAACGGGGTGCAGGAAAGTCCAGGCACCGAATTTCTGTTTGCGGTAGAATTACACATGCCACCATTTAAATAATTAAGGAGGTTTAAAATGAGAAGTAACAAAACAATCATTACAGCAACAGTCTCTTTACTTTTAGGATTGATTTTGTTTACCTCATCGTTATTTGCCGGTGAATTACAAAAAGTGACCGTGAGGGTGGATGGCCTTGCCTGTCCATTTTGTGCCTATGGTATGGAGAAAAAACTGAAACGTATGGAAAATCTGGAAAAACTGGATATTAAAATCAACGAAGGTCTGGTAATTCTTTTTTTTAAAAAAGGGGCTAAAATCGATAAAGAACTGATTGCCAAAAAAATTAAGGAAGCAGGTTTTACGCCTCGGGAAATCACCATAGAGACACCGCGGGCTCATAAAGTAACTTTGAATATCGAAGGCATGCGCTGTCAGGGATGTGTGGCCCGTGTGAAGGAGGCATTAAAAAAGATCGAATGTACTCGTGAGGTGTCGGTAAATCTTGAGAAAAAAGAGGCTTACGTTATCTGCAGTGGCGACAAAAAAGATCAGAAAAAATTGGTAGACACGGTAAAGAAGCTTGGTTTCAAAGCAAAAATAGTTGATGCAGGAAATGGAGAACAAAAGTGAATTCGATGAAGATTTATTTTAAAATTTTATGTGTCCTGTTTATTTTTACCTTGATGAAAACAGGATATGCCCAGGGCCCACCCATCAACACCGATACACCCATTATGCTCGGAGTACAGGGTCGTGGTATTCGGACCTTTGGAAAGATTATTCGCAAAGCTACCCTTTTGAAGGACGGTTCTGAAATAGCCGATCCGATGCAACGCGAGGTCACGGTTTTTGTTACCCCGCTGGCGATACCTTACAATCTGTTTAACGACAAATTTCAACTGGGAATTATCGTCCCTTTCATGAATATAGACATGAACAAAAATAACGGAAACATTTCAAGTTCGGGAATCGGCGATTTGCGGCTTTTTGCCAAATATCTGGTTTACCAGTACGATCGCCGGAACAAAACCATTCGTGTGGCTTCTAAAGTTGGTGTTAAACTTCCGACCGGAGATGAAAACAAACAGCCGCCACTGGGCACTGGCTCCACCGACTATTTCTTTACCACTGTAGTTGGTTGGATTGAAGGCCGCGTGGGTGCCTATCTTGAGGGAATTTACAACTTGAATACTTCAAACGATGCCTTAGACTTCGGTAATAGCGTCTCGTACAATTTTGCCTTTGGCTATCGTTTATTGCCTGCTGTTTACGAAACTTATCCCTCATCGCAGTTAAATGGTTTTCTGGAAATAAACGGAACATCCGCTAACAAAAATAAGGTTAATGGTCAAAAGATAAGGGACACGGGTGGCACCACAATATTTTTTTCACCAGGACTTCAATATGTGGGAGGTCGACGCTGGCTCATTGAAGCCTCTGTGCAAATTCCGATAGTCAATGAGCCTAACGGTGTCCAGTTGGCTACCGACTGGACGATTTCCATTGGCACAAGAATATTAATGTTTTAGCCTGCTTGGTGCTCATCGTAGGAAAAAAATGTTTTACAGACAAAATAAGGAGTAAATCATGAAAATTCTGATCATAGTATTTGCGTGTTTTTTAATTCTTGGTTTGGGTAATTTTCAGACTGTTCAGGCCCAGGTGGAAAAAGTCCAGATTCAAGTGGATGGGCTGGCCTGTCCATTTTGTGCTTACGGTCTGGAAAAGAAATTGAAAAAGGTTGAAGGGGTGGGCAAGGTCGAAATAAACGTAAAAAATGGTATAGCCACTTTACAGAATAAAAAAGGTAAATCCATTGCTGTGGAAGACTTGGAATCGGTTGTTAAAAAAGCCGGTTTTACTCCAAGAGAAATCACGGCCACTGTCAAAGGAAAACTGGGACAAAGCGATGATACCCCCATTTTCCTGACCGGGGATGCAGAGGTGGAATTCATTCTCCAGCAGAATCAACAATTTCAGGCCCTGCGTTCAAAACTGGCCGGTTCTGAAAAGTATGTTCGAATCACCGGTAAGCTGATTCATAAAACCCCGGAGGGGCATCATGCTCATCCATTTACTCTGGTAATTGAGAAATTTGAGGTTCTACCATGAAAATTTGTCGATTGGTTACATACTTAATCTTATGGATCTGGTTGCTTCCTGGGTTGTTTTTTGGTTGTTCCAAAAATAGCCGACTCGAAGTTGCCTTTGTTAACCAATGGGGAGGAACGGGTTCGGAACCGGGAAAATTTAACGAACCTATCGGGGTGGCTCTGGATTCGGAGGGAAATGTTTATATCTCCGATGCCGGCAATAACCGCATTCAGAAATTTACATCTGAAGGAGAATTTATAGCTGCCTGGGGGAAACCGGGCAATGCCGAAGGAGAACTTGATCGTCCCATGCATTTAGCTATCGACGCCCGGGGTTTGGTTTATGTTCCAGAATATGGT
>CAZMEG010000534.1:0-2682 GCA_964565205.1 uncultured Cytophagia bacterium | reverse complement strand
AGTATTAATCTCATTTTTATATACCTGTTATATATTAAATCCTGAATTAAGTGATTAAGTATAAGGAGTATCGAAGTGATGGATTACTACTAACTTGCTTGTAATTTTTCAACGCGCACGGCACATTTTTTATAATCCGGTTCTTTAGAAATGGGACAGTAAGAATCCAGGGTTAATTTGTTGATGAGTTTGCTTTCATCGAAAAATGGTACAAAAACCGAACCGCGCCGTGGATGTCCTTTACCATGCAAAGAGACCTTAAGTACCAGTTCTCCACGCCGGGATTTCAACCGAACTTTCTCCCCATCCTGAATACCCAGTTCACGGGCATCTTCCGGGTGCATCTCCACATAGGCTTCAGGCACCGCACGGTGTAAGTGCGGAATGCGACGGGTCATGCTACCGGTGTGCCAGTGCTCCAAAACCCGACCGGTGGTCAGCCAGAACGGATATTCTTTGTCCGGGATTTCAGGGGGCGGTTCATAAGGTCGTGCCCAGATTACCGCCCGACCACCGGTATCTTTTTTAGCATAAAATTCAATGTCTTTACCTTTAGAAACATAGGGATCGTAGCGGGCGGTGTAGCGATAAGGGGTCTCTTTACCATTCACCACCGGCCAGCGTAAACCACGAGCTTGCACATATTGTTCATAGGTGCCCAGATCGTGACCGGTACCCAGGGTAAATTGCCGATATTCTTCAAACAATTCTCGTTCATAAGACTCGGGATTGTAATTAAACAGCTCACCATAACCCATGCGCTTGGCTACTTCCATAATTTGCCAGACATCCGGTTTGGCTTCGCCTGGCGGGTCCACCATCTTTTTCCAGTGCTGGGTGCGGCGTTCTGTATTTCCGAAGAAGCCCTCCCGTTCCACCCACATGGCAGAGGGCAGAATAACATCAGCCACTTCGGTGGTAGGTGTTGGATAGACCTCGGAGACCACAAGAAAGCGTCCTTCTTTTTCCACTCCGGCACGATAGCGATTCAAGTTGGGTAAAGTCACCATGGGGTTGGTACACTGCACCCACATTACTTTGATGTCCCCGCGATCAAAAGCACGAAACATTTCCACGGTATTGTACCCGGGTTTAGGCGAAATGCGCTCTACCGGAATACCCCAGATTTTAGCCGCCTCGGCACGATGTTCGGGGTTCATGACAACTCTATCAGATGGCAACCGATGGGCGAGAGTGCCCACCTCGCGAACGGTTCCACAGGCGCTGGGCTGACCGGTGAGCGAAAGGGGATTATTGCCTGGCTGGCAAATTTTTCCGGTAAGCAAATGGAGATTGTAAACCAGATTGTTGATCCAGGTACCTCGATTATGCTGATTGAAACCCATGCACCAGAGCGAGACCACTTTGGTGAATTTATCTGCATAAATTTCTGCCAGTTGTTTAATTTTACCGGCCGGAACACCTGAAATTTTTTCCACATATTCCGGGGTATATTTTTGCACATAGGCTTTGTATTCTTCAAAACTCATGGCTTTGGGTTCGTCTTTAAACTTGAAATTATCCTTCAGTCCATATCCGATATGTTCTTTTCCCCGGCGGAAGACCACGTGCTTTTGAATAAATTCTTTATTGTACCGACCCGTATTGATGATAATGCGAGCGATAGCATTGGTCAAAGCCAGGTCGGATTGAGGTTCCATCGAAATATGCATATCGGCCCATTCGGTGGTGGGTGTTTTGCGTGTGGCAATATCAATGATTTTGACCCAGGAAGCCTTGCGTTTGCGCTCCAGAATCCGTGAATAAAGTACCGGGTGCATTTCAGCCATATTGTTGCCCCACAGGACAAAGGCATCGGCTTTCTCAAAATCATCGTAGCAACCCATGGGTTCATCGGCACCGAAGGTAGTTATGAAACCCGTCACAGCACTGGCCATGCACAAACGAGCGTTGGCTTCCACATTGTTTGAACCGATGCCACCTTTAAACCATTTAAGCGCTGCATAACCATCGGTTATGGTCCATTGTCCTGAACCATAAATAGCCACCGATTCCGGGCCAAATTTATCGAGAGCTTCTTGAAATTTGCTTGCAACAAGATCAAGAGCTTCATCCCAGGAGGTTTCCACAAATTTACCATTTTTTCGAATCAGCGGTCTGGTGAGTCGATCTTCTCCATAAAGAATACCCGGCAGACTGTACCCTTTGATACAAAGCAATCCTTTATTTACCGGATTAAGTTGATCTCCGGCCACGGCCACCACCCGGTTATTTTTCACCCCAACCATCACACCACAACCCGTACCACAAAATCGGCAGGGTGCCTTATCCCAGGTTAATTTAGGATCAAGGTTCACTTCTTTGGGAAATACTGAGGGCTCGTTTCCGCAATTAATCAAACCTACGGGTAGGGAAGCGTAAGCCGTGGTTGCAGCAATGTGTTTAATAAATTCCCGACGGGTAAATTTCATGGCTTCCTCCATGATTTAATTTAATAGGTTTTCACAAAACTCAGAAATTATTAATAATATTGAATTTACAAAACCGCTTTTTACGCTGTTTTCCTCCTACTCTGTAACTCTTTAATTTTACAAAAATTACAAAGTTGGAATTTGACGATTTTGCCCGAAAATACCCTCATTTTAACCTCTCAAAAAGGGGGGTGTAGGGCAAAAATCATATACCCCCCAAATAGTTTCTTAGGCCTGAATAAACCCATTA
>CAZMEG010000533.1:0-2697 GCA_964565205.1 uncultured Cytophagia bacterium | reverse complement strand
TTAAACATTATTGTCTTCATAACTCTTCCCTCCTTAAAATAACTTGGACAAATATTTTCAAATGTAAGAAATGGAAAAATCATCATCAAGTTTTTTCCTGATCCTTTTAAAATGGTAATTTTTGTTGCAAAACGCTAACAATTTTATTAACATAAAATGTTAGCGTAGGATATTTTACCCCATGTTTCTTAAAAAAGTACTTACGTACTTGATGGCGCCAACTCCGGCCCTGATTGCTACAGCGTTTATTGTGGGATTGGGTGGAGGTTTTGGGGCTGTAATATTTCGATGGCTCATTCAATTTTTTACCAGAGTGTTTTTCCACCATTTTCCACAGTCGATTTCGGGCCTTGGAGAACATACCGTTATACTGATTCCCGCGGTGGGGGCGATTTTGTTTAGTCCTTTAATTTATTTCTTTGCCAGAGAAGCGAAAGGTCACGGGGTACCGGAAGTAATGGAGGCCATGGAGCTGCGCGGTGGAAAAATCCGCTCCATTGTTGTAATCATAAAAGCCGTGGCTTCCTCTTTGTGCATAGGTTCGGGAGGTTCCGTCGGAAGAGAGGGACCGATAGTACAAATTGGTTCGGCCCTCGGCTCAACTGTGGGCCAGACATTGCGTTTTTCTGAGGAACGGGTCAAAAACCTCGTCGCCTGTGGAGCTGCCAGCGGTATTGCTGCTACCTTTAATGCTCCAATTGGTGGGGTTATCTTTGCCCTTGAGATCATCCTTCGTGATTTTTCCACGCGAAGATTAGCGGCTGTGGTTATCGCCTCGGTCATTGCCAGTGTGATCGGCCAGGTCTTTTTAGGAACACAACCATCCATTACTGTGCCTCCTTATACATTGCGATCTCCCATTGAACTGCTTTTCTATCTGGGTTTTGGTTTTTTACTGGTGCCGTTCTGCATCGTTTTCATAAAATTAATTTACAAGTTTGAGGATGCTTTTAACAAATTGCCCTTACACGAACTGGGTAAACCGGTCATTGGAGGCTTACTTCTGGGAAGTATCGGATTTTTTTATCCTCAGGTGTTTGGTGTTGGTTACAGTAACATTGAGAAGGTGGTCCACAATCTCATGCCACTCGAACTTATGCTTATCCTTATTCCAATGAAAATCGTGGCCGTGAGTCTCACACTGGGAAGCGGTGGCTCGGGTGGAATTTTCGCACCTTCCCTTATTATTGGTGCTTTGATCGGTGGCTGTTTTGGCACTTCCCTGGATCTTCTGTTTCCAGATTTGGGCATTGAACCCGGAGCCTACGCCCTTGTGGGGATGGGGGCATTTTTTGCCGGAGCTGCTCATGCCCCCATCACCTCCATTCTCATTCTTTTTGAACTCACCGGAGATTACCTAATAATCCTGCCCCTCATGCTCTCTGTAATCATCACTACGATTGCCTCGGAACGGTTACACCCTGAATCCATTTACACTTTGAAACTCGTCAGACGTGGAATTAATATCGGTCGTGACATAAGGTATGATCTGCTTAGTGATATGACTGTCAGAGAAATCGTCATGAAAGAAATTCCCACAGTGAAACCGTCTGCGAATATTGATGAGATTTTATTAGCATTTGAATCGGGTAAGCGTGGTGCAGTCGCGGTAGTGGAAAATGATGGAACCTTTCATGGCTTAATTACCATTGATGATATCCTAACTTCTTTAAAGTATCACGATTCTCTTATAAATCTGGTGGTTGCTGAGGATCTTGCCAAAAAGGGGAAGTTTGTAACAGTGAAAGAGAGCCTAAATGAGGCCTTACGCAAATTTCTCGAAATTGACGATAATGTGTTACCCGTACTCAAAACAAACAAAGGCAAAATCACACTCATCGGAATCATCTCCAGACATGATTTGTTGAGCGCTTACAGCCGAAAAGCCAGAATTACCTGAGTTACTCATAAATTTGAAACAAATCGAAATGATCTAAATTCAAAATAATCAAGAAGAACTTTTTCTGGATGATCCCCTTATTTCTTTTTTCTTCGTGCCTTTTTTCCAAGACGACCATTCAGCCGCCCTTTTATCTTCACAAACAATGGATAAAATATTAGAAATATTTGCGAAATTTTTGTAAATAGATTTGTTTTTATCTTTCATATTATTTAATATTATTTCGAGCACTAATAAAATTGCAACTGGGGCATGCTTTTTCCGGGTCTACAATATGGGGCATCCTGCGACTTCACTTCTTCATTCCTGATTGGATTAAGTTGTCTTAATACAGGCTATTAAAACTAAACTTGCCAGCAACAAGGGCTGCAACAAGAGGACGTGCAATCATGACAGGGAGTCGTACCCACCTAAAAATCCCAAGAACGCCATCCTGTCGTGTCCATGAGGACATTTTTATGGATCAACCCTGGTCGGATAAGCTGAACAAAATCATTTTAGTGGATGAAGAATTGGAATACCTCGAAAGACAATTACTTATTCTACTGGAATTGTGTATAGAATATATGTTCAATTATTTGACAACAGGAGGCAGTTTGCGCGTTTTAGTAGAGTTGAGCCGAGACCTGCAAAGTAAACTTATCAAAAAATATGTCGATTCTATCTTACAAGAATTACAATTCGATATCGTGGAAGACCCGCAAATATTAAAATTAATGAATCAAATTAATAATATTATAATTTAATGCAGGGAGGCATCATGAAAAGAATTCCAAGCAAAATATTATGGATAGGAG
>CAZMEG010000532.1:0-2702 GCA_964565205.1 uncultured Cytophagia bacterium | reverse complement strand
GAGGAAATGTCTAATCTTCTCAAAAAACAGGGTGGTATTATGACTATTAAAACGATTTTCTTTATTTCATTGTTTACCGCTAACTTAATTTTCGGACAACAAATAACCCTTAATGATTCAGAAGATGAATTAGAATTCAGCCTTGATTACGCTCAATTCCGATATGATCAAAAACGGGTCTATGTGGAAATATATTATTCATTTTACCAGGATCAGTTGAAATATCTTTCTCAAGATTCGTTGGAGGTAGCAACTTTTAATATCGATGCCAAAATTTATCACGGCGATTCGCTCTGGTACAGTCATAACTGGAATAGTCGCAGTATCTTATCACCTGCAGTCACCGGAAAGAAAATTCAGGAACTCTTTACTCTTACAGGATTTATTCTGCCTCCCGGTCAATATCGATATGTTACTGCAATTAAAGATCTTAACTCTGAAGCGCGGGGGGAACAGACCTTGCTTTTAGATTTATCTTTATTTCCGGAAAAGGGCTTAACTCTGAGCGATATCGAGCTTTCCAGTTACATCGTGCAGGATACCAGTCGTGGTTTGTTCAATAAGAATTCCTACCGAGTGATTCCCAATCCTAATGCCATTTATGGACTTGAAAAACCCATGTTATATTTTTATGCGGAAATTTACAATTTAAGCAAAGGCCCTGATTCAACGTATACGGTGCAATATGCGATTCTGGACAACAATGGTACCGAGATACGAGCTTTCCCACCGCGAGTACGAAAAAAAGGGGGGACCTCCCTTGTTGAAGTGGGTGGGGTAAATGTAATTTCCTTTCCAACGGGAAAATACTTTTTTGAATTGCGAGTTAAGGATGGCACCGGCCCACAGGTTGCAAGAAAGAAAAAGTTTTTCATCTATCGAAAGGGTGAGGTAATAAAACCCGCGTCTGTTTCCACCACGACTCTCAGTCCACTTTCAGAATATTACAAATCGCTGGATGAAAAGGCTCTGGATGAAGAATTTTACAGTGCCTCCTATCTGGCAACTAAAGAGGAACGTGAAATTTTCAAAACTCTTGATCTGGAGGCAAAACGTGATTTTCTTGTTAAATTCTGGAATGCGCGTGATCCTCAGCCTGAAACGGTACGTAATGAATTGCGGGATAAACATCTGGAACGCCTGCATTATGCCAACCAGCATTTTGGTGGTTTTAGGGAGGGCTGGAAAACCGACCGGGGTAGAATTTTGCTTAAATACGGAAAGCCTGATGAAGTGGAAAAAACACCCAGTACAGGTGAGGGGCGTGGGTTTGAAATTTGGCGCTATTTACATATTGAGGGTGGATTGATTTTTGTCTTCGTTGATAAAGGTGGGTATGGCGATTTAGAACTGGTGCATTCCAACGCTCGTGGTGAAATTTATGACCCAGATTGGCGGCGCTGGGTGGAAATAAGATAGCTAATTTTATCCTTATTAGAAATACTAATTTACTCTGTTTAATTCACAAATTTTGAGGAGGCCCATGGAAAAATCGAGCGCTTTTTATAAAAATATGAAAGCCATAAATAATAGTGGAGGAAATATTATGCGTAATTTAATCAACTCCTTGCTGGTTCTTCTGTTCTTGTCCCTAACGTTACAGATTGACGGGCTGTTGGGTCAAAATTTACCGAAGAGTGGAGAATTGCAGGCACCTCAGCTTGTTTCTACTTTTTCTATTGTGGCTCGTGATCCTGACACTGGAGAACTGGGTGTGGCTGTGGCTTCTCGCTTTTTCGCTGTTGGGAATGTGGTACCATGGGCGAAAGCCAATGTGGGGGCCGTGGCTACCCAATCTTTTGCCAATACCAGTTTTGGCTGGCGTGGCCTGGATCTTCTGGAACGTGGATTAACCCCGGAAGAAGTGATTAAGGTACTGTTGCGGAATGACGATAATCCCACCCGTCGTCAGATTGGGGTGGTGGCCGCTGATGGAAAATCAGCAACTTATACGGGTAAGGATTGTCTGGCCTGGGCCGGCGGACGGCATGGCCCTAATTACGCAGTGCAGGGAAATATTCTTGCCAGTGAAGAGGTAGTGATTGCCATGGAAAAGGCTTTTCTTGAAACCAAAGGGACTCTTGCCGAACGGATGTATGCAGCCTTGCTTGCCGGTGACGCCAAAGGCGGCGATTCCCGAGGTAAACAATCTGCCGCCTTACTCGTGGTAAAAGAGGGGGCTGGTTATGGCGGTTACACGGACAGGGCTATTGATATCCGTGTGGATGACCATCCCGAACCTTTTAAAGAGCTGGGGCGCCTTTTACATATTGCTCAAATAAATTACGCCTGGAATCAGGGCTGGACCCTGTTTACGCAGAAAAAATATCAGGAAGCCCTGCCGCATCAGGAACGAGCTGCTAAACTGGCTCCGGAAAACGCCGAAGTCTGGTACGATCTGGCCGTCATTCGCCTGGCTGCTGGCAAAAAATCCCAGGCCCTGCAAGCCCTAAAACGAGCCCTGCAACTCAACCCAAAATTAAAAAAGCAGGCCAGCGTGGACAATGATCTGGCCGGTTTGCATGAGATGAAAGAATTCAGTGCATTGATTAAATAGTTGAAATCATACGATTGCAAAAGCTCGAAATGCTAAACCAATTTAAATGTCCTAAATTCGAATTAATTAAGACCTGTAGAGACTGTCGAAAATTTAAAAAACTAGTCCGAAGGCGTCCGCACCGAGGACTAACAGGCACTAAACT
>CAZMEG010000531.1:0-2722 GCA_964565205.1 uncultured Cytophagia bacterium | reverse complement strand
TCTGGCCGTGATCATGGTACTTGTTCTGGGACTCATGTTTTTTCGTAAATCTAACATAAGCCAAATTGAAACCCTGAACCTCACTCTCTTTAAAAAGGTCTATCTCGCCGGTGCGTTTTTTTTCCTCGGGATTTATGGAGGGTTTATTCAGGCAGGAATCGGCTTTTTAATTATCATTGTTTTGTCACTTGCCGGCTATGACCTGGTCAAAACCAATGCCCTCAAAGTACTTGTGGTATTAATTTTTACTCCAGTGGCCCTTTATATTTTTATCAAAGAAGGTCATGTGGATTTTTTCAAAGGGGGTGTTTTAGCTATTGGCAATGCACTGGGGGCTCTAATTGGCACACAGGTAATGATTGTCAAAGGTCATCGCTTCATTCGCTGGATCGTAATGGTAGCCGTGGTTGCTTTTGCCGTAAAGTTGCTCATAAGTTGATGAATCATCGTAAATAAATCAGTTTCCGTGTCTGCTGGAGGTTACCCGCTTTCAATTTTAAAATATAGACACCCGAAGGCACTAAAGTACCCTGGTCATCGCGTCCATCCCAGGCAATCTGATGCTCCCCTGCGCTCATCTTTTTATGGATCAGAGTGCGGACTTCCTCCCCAAGGATATTGAAAATTACCAGCTTCACCCCGGAAGGGAGACGCTGGTCGGGTAGCCGAAAGCGAATAATGGTTCTCTGGTTAAAAGGATTGGGGTAATTCTGAAAAAGGTTGAAACGGGTAGCACTATTTTTTGAGTTCCGATCTGTGACCAAAGTTGGGAATCCGTTTAGCCAGTTTAGAACTTTCTCCATAACCTTTGTGGGTGTAGCAAATCCGGGTCTGGCTTCCTGACCCGCACTGATGGCTTCAAAACCAAAACCCAAAAACACCAGCCGGGATTGTGTTTCTGGATTTACCGCACGAATTGCGGCCGCCCTTTGCGGAAAAAGGGTATCATAAACCACAACGGCGTGTGCCAGACTATCGGCTCGTAGAACATCAGGGGAAGTTTGATTATTCGCCCCCGGCGGGTCCTTTAAATTAATTTTATTAAAAAAATCTCCAATTGGATCGCCTTTTACCCCGTGTAAAAGCAAATCACCGGTATTACTTAAAAAAGTAACATGTAGAATTTGTTTAAGAAAATCCGTCTTAGCAAGACTCTCAGCTATATTCTGTCCGGTTAAAAAGAGACGACCGCCCTGTTGTAAAAAATTCTTCAAACTGTCCTGTTCCTGAACCGTTAAAACCTCTCCCTCGGCATCTCCGGTAAACCAGATAAGAATAGGACTGTTAAAGTGTTTTATGGTACTGACCGGTACCACACCTCGATCTTTTTCTACCCAATGAAAGGCTTGCAAATTCAATTGGCTGAGAGGCTTCTGATAGAATTCCCCATAGTGACCCTGCGGATCATCGTTGACCAGCAGAATATCGGCCGGTTCCAGGGTGATGTCCATGTTTAATCCCTGGGCAGGTACGGTTAAATTACGAAAAGTTTTGCTGAGATAGGGAATCTCCGGTTCAATTGTTAGACTGTCATATCTCACTAAACCGGGAAAAGAAATCCAGATATTTTCAAAATCAAAGTGACCGTTGGCATCACTACTGTCCACCATGGTTAAGTCTTCCGCCAAATCGCTGTGAATGAACAGGGTAAGTTTTGCCCGAATCCCCTGACCGGATGAATTTGTAAGATTGCCGGACAGAACCGTCCGGGTGAGTGGCTTAAGGGAAAAATCTTGCTGAATAATTTCTCCCGAATTCAAAGTGATTTGCAAGGTGTCCGGGAAGAAAGGAAAAGCTCTTGCCACCAGAGTAAATGTTTGGGTTTGTCCGGATGGACTCAAAAGGCGAAAAGCGTAATGTCCGCCTGAGGGAATGAACTGAGAAATTTTTCTTTCAAGCAATTCTACCGTTAAATTAGCTATGGCCCTGCCATCCTCCAGGCTGGTAATAATACCATTAATTGCGGTAATCGGAAGAAAGCTCTGTAATTGAGTCTGCATGGTAGCGCGGCCATCGGTTAACCGGTTAAACCACTGTGGAAAGATATTTCTGAATTCTTCTAATTTATTAAGCCCCTGCGATGAAGGAGACGAATTCTTTTGCGTGAGCAAAATAAACGCCTGACGGAAATCTTTTTGAGCTGTTTCATAGCCCGGTGCACGGGCACCTTCCACAGTCACTACATCCTGTATGGTGACCCAGCGTTTGGGTCCCTGCACAAGTGCACCTTTTAAGGGAAATTTTGAGCGCTGGTCCAGGGTGACGCCAGGTTTGTTAATAAAAAAGAATGGAGGTACTTCCTCAACCCGACGAAATCCCATCAGGTAGTGATCAAGAAAGCTGTAATTATCAAGCACTTCAATAGAGGTGAAGGTTCCATCGCCATTATCCCGCCAATCGTTTCCTTCCAGTACAGAGGCATCGCTATCAAGAAAGAAACTCCAGTGCACTAATCCACTACCAAGCAAAAGATCGCTTTTCTGTCCATCCAGATTAAAATGGATGAAACTCCCCCAGCGATGTGCGGTTTCATGGCTCAAAACTATGAAAAAGAAATCATCTGGTGGATCGGGCCATAATTGAATGCTATTCATGTGAATGAACGATTGCAAGCGTCCTGCACTCCCAAAATTAGCCGTGCGATCAATGAGTTCCCGCCCAATGCCTTGAACGTCATTTTTTACCAGAATATGCAAAGCCTGGTAGGGAGGATTGAGCAGAT
>CAZMEG010000530.1:0-2728 GCA_964565205.1 uncultured Cytophagia bacterium | reverse complement strand
TTTGCCTTCCAGAAAAAAGCCGGTTTTATCGTGATCAAAAGCCTTTTGCCCTTTTGGCCAAAATATTAATTTAAAATTACGACCGTTGTGTTCACTATGACATTTAGAACATGGTTGTTTTTCCCGAATCAAAACCTGGTAATGATAGCCATGCTTTGCTTTAATACTATACTGGATTTCTACATGACAGCTCAAACACTTCTCAGTTGTAGGTCCAGCCCCAAGGGTGTGACATTTAATACAGTTTTTTAAGCCTTCCAGTTGGGCATGAGGCCGGGCTAATTGTCCAGGAGAAATTTGTGAATAACCACTGGTGACCAAAAATATGAAGTACATCTGGGTTAATACCAGAGAAAATTTCCAGTTAAAGGTTCTTAAAATATCCATCGATAGCCGAAAAGAATGGTTACAAATACATGAATTAGCATAAAAATAATCATAATATAGGCAAATGGCTTGTGAATGACATGCCACAGATGGAATAACGGTTGAATAGACGACAACAGGGTCATTTTACGAATCAAAATGGCTTTTTGATTGGCTAACTCGATTAAATTATGAATTTCTTTTTTTGAAAATGTGGTCTGCTGTAAGATTTGTCTTTTAAGCTTTCTTACACGAAAAGGACGGCTCAGGTCATTTTTTAAAATAGAAAAAATGGCTAAGAGTCCCCGGAAATTATGTTGCTCTGTAACACCTGAAAGCTTTTCAATTTCTTGCAAAAACATTTGGTCTACCCCGTATTTTTCTCTTAACAACCGGGTCATCAATTTATTTTTTTCATCCATCTCCTTCATGGAAAGCTCATCCCCCGACAGAGCCCGTGGAATTTGTACATAAAGATAACGGCCAACGAAACCGCTGAGCATTACAGCGATCATTGAAAAATAACTTATGGCAACAATGCCACCAAATTTAAAAGCCGTGTGCAATGTTACCAGTACGGGACCAACGATACCAAAAAAGATATGTATGTTTAGCCAGTATCTAATTTTTCCGAAGCGCAACCCGAAAAGTTCTCTTTTCCGAACAGAATATAAAAACAGAAGCAGCATCATGGTACTACCGGCAATTCCCAGACCATGTCCTAAAACACCCCCTGGTTTGAGCAAAGCATGCAGAGGAGAATGGGGACGCTGATGAAGTGGTAAAATATAATAGTGGTATCCTTTGATTAACACTCCAGCAGCAAAAGATAGGCCACTCAAATAAAAAATAATCAGCAGGGTTTTATGTGCCTTCAAACTACCTTTGCCCAAATTTTTTTTCTATGCTTATGCCTATTTTTTTCAAAAATTCGGTTGGAAGCGTTCCACCAATAAAAATAAATACATAATCATTGGGGATGGTCACTAAGTTACCTTTTTGTTCTATCAGTACTTCCTCCCGTTTAATTTCCTTTACATGGGATTCCAGCAAAACCTGAACACGCCCATCCTCGGCTGCCCTTTCTATTCTTTCCAGATTTTTCTCTTTAATTCTGGTAAAAGCCCCTCTTCGATAAGATAAAAAAACTTCTGTACCCTTTTGCTCTGAAAGCGCCAGAGCGGCTTCCACGGCGCTATCGCCCCCGCCAACTACCAGGAGCTTTTTCTTAATATATTGTTCGGGCTCAATTAAACGATAGGCCACTTTGGAGGACTTTTCACCGGGTACTCCCAGTTTTCTTGGCGACCCTCTGCGACCTATGGCTAATACGACTCGTTGTGCATAATACTCTCCCTTTGAAGAGATAATTTTGTAAAATCCGTCGTTCCTTTCTATGTTTTCTACTCGTTCTCTGGTATTAATTTCGATCTGAGTTCTTTCAATTATATCATGCCAGAGCCCCAATAAATCTTCTTTTAAGATTTCGCGAAATTTAACCTTTCCATATAACGGGATCTCCATGGGTTGAGTCATTACCAGTTTTTGGCGAGGATAATTTAATATCGTCCCCCCGATTTCATCCTGTTCTAATGTTACAAATTTAAGTCCATCCATTTGTGCCTGTAAAGAAGCAGCTAAACCGGCCGGACCGGCGCCAATGACGGCCACATCAAATACGTCCGGATAACTACTTTTCAGGGATTCCTGAATATATCGCACGGCCTGCCGTCCCTGCGTCACCGCATTTCTGATTAACCCCATGCCCCCCAGTTCCCCTGCAATATAGATACCGGGTACATTGGTTTCAAAATTGTGTTTCACATATGGAATTTCTACTCCACGACGTTCCGTACCAAAAACTAAAGTAATGGCTTCAACGGGACAGGCCGCTTCACACGCACCGTGGCCGATGCATTTTGTCGGGGAGACCAGGGTTGCCCTACCATCCACTATTCCCAGTATTTCGCCTTCGGGACAGGCGGAAACACACGCTCCCGTATCAATACAGCGAGTTGGATCAATTTTGGGATGAAGCGAAACCGGTTCGGTAAGACCCCGGGCAATCGATTGTTGCAGTTTTTCCCTGGCACGACGACTATGTTTTTGATATTTGTAAAAATAAATAGTTGGAAAAATCAAAACTATTAAAGCCGAACTTACATAAATTAGTATTTCGATCATTTCCTTATCGAAAAATTAAATTGATTAAATATTTTTGAAATGAAAAATTGCTTTGTATTTTGCAAATTTCATTCCACAATAGCTATGATGATGACACTATAAGGTCCAATCGAGTTTTAAATTTTAAAAGATATGCATTAAAAAGCCATCTACCACATCCATAAGCGCGAGGAAAAAC
>CAZMEG010000529.1:0-2740 GCA_964565205.1 uncultured Cytophagia bacterium | reverse complement strand
GTGTTAATCTTTTTTGTTCTGGTGGGCGTGTACGGGAGTTATTACCTGCAGGCTCACCGATGGAACTGGCTAGTTTTATTGCCGGCTTTCGCCTGTGGGTTTTTCTGTGTGGCGGTGCTCAACATCAATAACATTCGGGACATGGAATCCGATAAAGAAGCAGGTAAAATTACCCTGGCCATTCGTCTGGGAAAAACCGGGGCTCGCCTCTATCACTGGTTTCTGCTCCTGGGAGGAATGCTACTGGCTTTGTTGTACGTAATTTTTAATTATCGCAGCACCTGGCAGTTTGCCTTTCTCATCATAACTCCTCTGGTTTTAAAAAATGGCCGGGCTATTTACACACAATTGAAAGCCGCACATCTGGACCCCTATTTAAAACAGATGGCCCTGATTACTTTAATATTCTGTCTTTCTTTTGGCATCGGGAATTTGCTTTAATGGCAATCACGGCTGAATTCCGCAAATTTATTTTACCTTTTAAAAAACCTCTGGGAACTTCGCGGGGGGTTCTGCATGAACGCGAAACCTATATCATCGCTTTGAGAGATACACAGGGGCATCTGGGACTGGGGGAAGCCGCGCCTCTCAAAGACCTGAGTATGGACTGCACGGATGATTTTTCTGAAAAATTGCATCAGATTTGCCGGGAGATTAACCGGGGTAAAAATCCTTTGGAACTGGAAGTTTCGCAATGGCCTGCCATTCAGTTTGGCCTGGAGGCAGCCTGGCTGGATTTAAAGCAAGGCGGTACCGGTTTGCTTTACCGCACACCCTTTACACAGGGGAAAGAATCCATCCCTTTGCACGGCCTGGTTACCATGGGGGAGGTTCAGAGCATGTATGAACAGGCTTTGCAGAAAATTGAACAGGGATTCACCTGGGTGAAATTTAAAATCGGTGCCCACGATTTTGCCGAAGAGTGTGCCATGCTGTCTGAATTGCGCAGACGTTTTCCAGAAGTTGAGATTCGTCTCGATGCCAATGGCGCTTTTTCTCCAGAGGAGGCTCTGGAAAAATTAAATTATCTGGCCCAATTCAGAATTCATTCCGTGGAGCAACCCATCAAGCCGGGTCAGTGGGAAGCCATGGCATCTTTATGTCAAAAAAGTCCCATACCCATGGCTCTGGATGAAGAATTGATTGGAATTTTTGAGCCTGCGGAAAAACAAGAATTATTACAAACCATACAACCGCAATTTATTGTTTTGAAGCCCACCCTTCTTGGTGGCTTAAAAGCAAGCGAAGAATGGATTGCCCTGGCCCGCGAAGATGGAATCGGCTTCTGGGTGAACTCCATGCTTGAGTCCAATATCGGACTCAATATTCTTGCTCAGTGGACCAGCACTTTAAAAATTCAGATGCCTCAAGGTTTGGGGACCGGTCGCTTATTCAATAAAAACTTTGAATTGACCGTTAAAATAGATAACGGCCACATGGCATTTTTACCGGAAAAATTACCACGGCAGTTACAATCTCTTGAACAACTTCACCTGGTGGATTTTTCATGAAAAGCTTTAAAGGACTTTATCTGGGAAAACAATATTTCAGTCGAGAGTGGATTGTCAAGAATTTCCGGAACCTGGATGGCAATATTTTTTTGCCCTATCAATTTAAAACTTTACTATTTTGTGGTCAATGGTTAACCGGACAGGAGAGCTTCACGATTCACACTTCGGGAACCACCGGGGCTGCCAAACCTGTGCAACTTTCCCGCAGGCAAATGATCGCCAGCGCTCGATTGACCGGCCAGGTATTGAATTTGAGCCAGGGCGATCGGGCCCTGGTGTGCCTGTCCCCGGATTACATCGCTGGACTCATGATGTTAGTTCGTGGCATGGAATTAGGCCTGGAAATGGTGGTGGTGGAACCGCAAAGCAATCCCTTCGCTGAGTTTACTGCAGAAGAAGAAATCCAGTTCGATTTTACTGCCATGGTGCCTCTGCAACTCCAGACTGTTTTTGATGCTTTTCCCGGAGGCATTGCAATTTTAAACCGCATGAAAGCCATTTTACTGGGTGGGGCTCCTGTTTCTGAGGAACTAAAGAATTCAATTCAAAAAATTGAGGCACCGGTCTACCATACCTTTGGCATGACCGAAACGGCCACTCATGTGGCTCTGCGTCGACTCAATGGAAGGGAAGCGACAGAAAAATATTATCCCCTGCCTGGAATCAAAATAGGCACCGATGAACGGGGATGCCTCTGGATCAGGGGGGCGGTGACCGACCACAAATTGATTACCACCAATGACCTTGTAGAGCTGGATTCCGATGGGGGCTTCGTCTGGCTGGGCCGCCTGGATAACGTGATCAACACCGGCGGGATAAAAGTCCCTGCTGAAAAAATCGAACAGAAAATCGATGAAATTTTACATCTACTGCAGATCCAGCGAAATTGCCTGGTCGGTGGTGTACCTGACAGACGACTGGGAGAAAAAATCGTGGCAGTTTTTGAAGGCGAACCTTTACCCGAAGAAGTTCTAACGAAAATAAAAAATAAACTGGTCACAAAATTGAACAAATATGAAATGCCCAGGCAATTTTATTTTGTAAAAAAGTTTGTTCGCACTTCTACCGGAAAAATTGATCGCAAAGGCACTTTGCAAATGATTGCAATTAATTGAAATAAAACATAAAGCCTATATGAAGGCGTAAAAAATAGATGATATCACTTTCAAAATAACCTAATAAATTTATTCTAAATTCTAAATTGAAAGAAAATTGATTTTGAAAAGGTA
>CAZMEG010000528.1:0-2745 GCA_964565205.1 uncultured Cytophagia bacterium | reverse complement strand
CATACACATTAACAAAATTCCTGAGTTTACCATCTTCACTGAAAAGATGTTTTCGTAAATCGGGATATTTGCTGGTTAAAGCAGCCAGGATTTCCCCCACATTGTTGCCTTCCAGTTCAACGGTATCTGAATTACCTGCATATTGGCGTAAAGCAGTTGGAATTAAAACTTTTACCGGCATATTCATTACTCCTTAATTTTTATGCAACGATTATTTCTTCTTGGGTGAATTTTGACCGATCCTCTTCCAGTATCCAGGAAGTTACATCTTTAGCGTGTCTTTTAATTACCGAAATAATTACATAGGAATACCAGGGCCAACCATGCTCTAAATCATATTTTGAAGGTATCGCTTTAGCATCGGGATGCGAATGATAAAAACCAATAATTTCCATATTGCGCTCTCTGGCATATTTTTGACCCAGCAGAAAATCATCGGGAGTAATTAAATACCGATGATGCCGTTCACTTTCCTCGCGAGCGTTAACCACTGGAAAAGTAGCCAGAACCTGTTTAATATCCCCTTCAAAAACCCCCATTAAAAATCCACAGCATTCATAAGGATAGGATTCCTCACCATAGGCTTTAATGAGTTCAAAATGCTCTCTATCTATTTTAATGGCCATTGGAATTTTCCTCCCAAAAGCGCTGATCAAAATATTTATAAGCACTATCTGGAAAAATAACCACCACACAACCGGAAGTCAAGCGTTTTGCTACTTTTAAGGCTGCAGCCAGGGCTGCTCCGGACGACACCCCCACCAGGAGTCCCTCTTCTTTTGCCAGACGTTTCACCATTTTCTGGGCTTCTTCTGTGGTAATTTCTATATTATCATCAGCCAGCTCCGGATCGTAAATTCCCGGTACCATGGCTGTGGGCAAATGTTTTAACCCTTCGATCCCGTTCAAGGGAGAATCCGGTTGTACCGAGATTAATTTAATGTTATCGTTAAATTCCTTGAGCCGACGCCCTGCGCCCACAAAAGTACCACAGGAGCCCAGACCGGCTACAAAGTGTGTAATCTGCCCTTGAGTCTGCTGGATAATTTCGACGCCAGTACCTTCATAATGAGCCAGCCAGTTGGCCGGATTATTATACTGGTCTGGATAAAAATAGCATTCAGGCGCCTCCTCATAAATTCTTATGGCTTCTCGGATGGCACCATCAGAGCCATGTTGCGGATTGGTTAAAATAATTTCTGCACCATAGGCTTTGAGTATTTGCTTGAACAAGCGCCCCGCATTGGCAGGCAGAGTCAATTTTACCCGGTAGCCAAGGAGGGCTCCAATCATGGCATAAGCAATGCCTGTATTCCCGGAGGTGGCATCAAGAATGGTTTTATCGTGAGTCAATTCGCCGGATTTTTCGCCATCTAAAATCATATTTAGTGCAGCCCGATCTTTCACCGAACCTCCCAAATTATACCATTCGGCTTTGGCATGAATTTTTACAGGTGCCACCTCCCGGGAAATGTGACTTAAATAAATTAAAGGTGTATTCCCCACCAGTTCTAAAAGGCGCTTTCTCGCCAATTGACTGGTTGAAACCTTTTTCGCAGGTTCTATATTTTCAATTACAGGATGCATTGTATTTCTTTCCAGTTAAAATTGTCAAAAATATTTCCCGTTCCATTTCTAACGTTCAATTTCAGCGCCGACTAAATTTCCCCATTCCGTCCATGAGCCATCATAATTTTTCACTTTTGGATAACCCAGCAAATACTTCAACACAAACCAGGTATGGGAAGAACGTTCCCCGATCCGGCAATAGGCAATCACTTCTTTATCTGGTGTAATGCCGGCTCCCTCATAGATTTGTTTCAATTCTTCAAATGGTTTGAAGGTTCCATCTTCTTTAACAGCCTGCGCCCATGGAATATTTTTGGCACCCGGAATATGACCGCCTCGCTGGCAGGTTTCATTAAGTCCAGGCGGCGCCAGAATTTCACCGGTGAATTCCTGAGGTGAGCGAACATCCACCAGGGCCACTTTTTTCTTACCAATTTTGCTTGCCACCTCTTTTAAAAATGCACGAATGGATTGGTCCGGCTTTTTTGCCTGATAGCTGGCTTTCGGATACTGTGGTACTTCTTTGGTGAGTTCACGCCCTTCCTGAATCCATTTCTGACGACCCCCATCCATGATTCTCACATTCTTATGCCCGTAATAATTTAAAAGCCAGAAAGCATAGGCCGCAAACCAGTTGTTATTGTCACCATATACTATGACAGTGGTATCATTGCTAATACCGGAATCCCCCATTAGTTTCTCGAAATCAGATTTTTGTATAACATCACGTTTAACCGGATCTTGAAGTTGCGATTGCCAGTTCCAGCCAATGGCTCCTGGAATATGACCCTCTTCGTAAGCTTTGGTATCCACATCCACTTCGACAATCCGGTAAGCCGGATCTTCTTTATGTTGTGCAACCCAATCTGTAGTTACTAAAACTTCCGGGTGTGCATAATTATTTCTTGAATCAGCCATGTTTAACCCCTCCCTTTTTATTTTATAAATAAGACCAATTCGGTCGTATTTGTTAAAAATAAAAAACCCACATTAATTAACTTAATGTGGGTTATGAACGGTCAGCTTTTATATTTTAATCATTCATAACCCACCACTCCCATAACAACAGCACATACAACAGTTACAGGTACATGTGGTGATATTATGAATGATTAGTTTCATCTTAACCTCGTGATTTAGTTTTCAAAATATATGAAAATGATTTATTATTGTCAA
>CAZMEG010000527.1:0-2746 GCA_964565205.1 uncultured Cytophagia bacterium | reverse complement strand
GTACAGCGGTTACTGATTCTGGATTAAACATTGTAGCTGTTGAACAGAATGCTGTACATGGTTTATTTATTTTGTTTATGGTTACCGAAACCATCGATGAGAAAGCTTCCATTGAAGAAGCCTATATTCAGTTAAAAAAGAATGTACAAAATTTACCGTTACAGGTAAAAGTAGACCTTGTCGAACCCGATACCGCCTTAAAGTCACTGGATAAGAAAAATCTACAGGTCTTCACCATTATCGGTCGGGATAAGATAGGGATTCTTAAAGCCATTACCAATGCCCTGGCCAATTTTCGCGTCAACATCGAGCGTATGCACCACCTGGCACGCGGAGACCTGGTGGCGCTGGAAATGCTGGTAGATGCTTCCGAACTGAGAGATTTGTCGTTGCTCAAAGAAGTCATACAGCGTACCTGTGATGAAGTGGGTTTTGACACCATCATTCAGCCCGATACACCTTTCCGCCAGCGGCGACGCCTGGTAGTTTTTGATATGGATCGTACCATCATCGAGGGGGAGATTATCAATGAGCTGGCAAAAGCTGCCAAGGTCGGGGATAAGGTTTCAGAAATTACCCATAAAGCCATGGCCGGGGAAATCGAGTTTAAGGAGGCGTTGCTCCAGAGGGTGCGGTTGCTCAAAGGGCTACCCGTCTCGGTTCTTGAAGAAGTAGCCCAGGGTATGCAATTGACGCAGGGGACGTATCAACTGGTTTCCACTCTGAAAGCTATGGGATTTAAACTGGCACTTATTTCTGGTGGTTTTAAGTTTTTTGCTGATCGGTTAAAAGAGAGTCTGGGATTTGATTATGTTTTTGCCAATGACCTGGAAATAAAAGACGGCGTGCTAACTGGACGGATTAAAGGGCGAATCATTGATCGTGAAGCAAAAGGACGCATTGTGCAGGAGCTGGCGGCTAAAGAAGGTTTGAGCCGTGAAGAGATTGTAGCGGTTGGCGATGGCGCTAACGATGAAATTATGCTTAAAAACGCTGGTTTGGGTATTGCTTTCAACGCCAGCGAGTTGCTTCAAAAAGTTGCTGACGGCCGGCTGACCAATTCTAATCTCATGGGATTACTTTATTGCCTGGGTGCCACGGACAAAGCCTTCGAAAATTTAAAAGAACAGGAGCCAGTCGTTCAAAATTCAATTCAATGAATGGTTTGTTCTGATTGCCCGGTCCCACTAATTAAATCCTAACCTGACTGAATGAGAATCCTGAATTCAAAATTCTTTTCATTTTAAATTTAATTTGTCTCTTATGAACAAAAACAAGCAAGAAGTTCTAAGCAAACTACCTCAGGTGAATCAGGTTTTAAATGAAGACAGAATACAAGCTATTTTAACAAAATTAAATCATGAATTTGTAACCTGGCAAATCCAGAAAGAAATTGAAAAGCTGCGAACCACTCTAAAACAGAATTCTGTTGAGACTGTAACCCGGGCTCAACTTTTAGATCAAGTAGTGGAATCGACCTTGCATTCCATCCAGTACCTTTTGCAACCGAGATTGCGCAGAGTGATTAATGCCACGGGAATTATCCTGCACACCGGTTTGGGGCGTGCGCCTTTGAGTCAGGAAGCACGGGAAAATTTAATCAAAATCAGCGAAGGCTACTGCAACCTGGAACTCGATCTCGAAAAGGGTAAGCGGGGAGATCGGGTCAAGCATGTGGAAGATTTGCTCTGTTATCTAACCGGTGCCGAGGCTGCCTGTGTGGTTAATAACAACGCCGCTGCTGTTCTGATAACTTTAAATACCCTTTGTAATGGCAAAGAAGTCATCATCTCTCGTGGTCAGTTAATCGAGATCGGAGGTTCGTTCAGATTACCGGAAGTCATGGCTAAAAGCGGTGCTAAAATGGTTGAAGTGGGTACAACCAATAAAACTCATCTCAGCGATTATGAAAATGCGATCACGGAAAATACCGGTCTTTTGTTTGTTGCGCATCCGTCAAATTATCGAGTTTTGGGATTCACCGCTGCCGTTCCAATTAAGGAGCTGGTTAAATTAGGGCAAAAATATCATATTCCCGTTGCCTTTGACTTAGGGGGTGGAGTGCTTGTGGATTTACGTCGATTTCGGTTGCCCTATGAACCTGTGGTACGAGAGAATGTAGAGTTGGGCGTGGATGTGATTTCTTTCAGTGGGGACAAAGTACTTGGTGGCCCACAATCGGGAATTATTGTTGGTAAGAAAAAACATATCCAGGCCATCAAATCCAATCCCTTGATGCGTGCGATCCGATGTGATAAACTCACCTATGCCGTGCTGGAACCCACACTAAAACAGTACCTTCATGAGAAAACGCTGTCCCAGAAAAATCGTGTCTTCCAGATGCTTTTAGAGCCTCTGGAAAATCTTGAAACACGTGCTAAAAAAATAAAAAATACCATAGAAGAACGCGGATTGGATAAAAACGTAGAAATTGTCATCGAAGATACATATGTACAAATTGGCAGTGGGGCTATGCCTCTGGAAGAATTGCCCAGCAAAGCTATTTTAATTTTTACAAAAAAATGGCCTATAGAAGAGATTGCTTTGAAATTTCGATGTTTTGAGCCTCCCATTGTGGGATATGTCAAAAATGATTCGTTATTTTTAGACCTGCGCACGGTCCATCCTGATGAAGATGAGTTTTTAATAAAGGCTATTGTCCAGATTTTTAAAAGATAGTAATTTTTAAAAATTAAACATTTTTTATTTTAAAAATTCAAAAATAAACAAAATAGAACTTTTATTT
>CAZMEG010000526.1:0-2773 GCA_964565205.1 uncultured Cytophagia bacterium | reverse complement strand
AATTAGATTTTTCTGATTCATTAAGAAAAATCAAAATCAATCTTGACACATTCCAATTTTATTTTTATTTTCAACTAAAAAAGTGAGTGTTGCCCATGAAAAAAGTTGTCCTTATTATTACCGTCCTGAATTTAATCATTGGTTGTTCCAAAGTCGATTACCAGCAACTTCATAAAGATGCTATTGTGGCGGATGGCCATAACGATACCCTGGGTAGAATTTTAGATGAAGGATTTAATCTGGCTGATCCCCTGAATGGTGGACATATTAATTTCGAAACCTTGTTCAAAGGGGGGCTGGATGTCCCCTTTTTTGCCTGCTGGGTCGATCCTAAATACATTCATGCCGGGGAAAATGGGGAAGATTTGTCAGCGGAACGGGTGGATAATATGATAGATGCCCTCATGGGGCAAATTGAAAAATATCCGGACAAAATTGCCCTGGCCCATTCTGTCGAAGAAGCCAGAAAGATTGTTGCATCAGGGAAAATCGCTGCCGCACTTGGCATCGAAGGGGGGCACGCCATTGAAGATGACCTGCAAAAACTGGAGCATTTTTACCAGCGAGGCGTGCGTTATATGACCTTAACCTGGAACAATTCCACCGACTGGGCTACTTCAGGAATGGATGAAGCCACGAAGGAGGACCTGCCGTTTAAAGGATTAACAGACTTCGGGCGACAGGTAGTGCGAAAAATGAACGAACTGGGCATGATGGTGGACATCTCCCATGTTGGTGAGCAAACCTTCTGGGATGTGATGGAAACTACCACCAAACCAGTAATAGCTTCTCATTCGTCGGTTTACAATCTCTGTCCCCATTTTCGTAATCTCAAAGATGATCAGATTCGAGCCATCGCTAAAAATGGTGGTGTCGTTCTAATCAATTTCTATTCTGGATTTCTGGATAGCACCTACGAACGTAAACGCCAGGATTTCGAACAACAACACAAAGCCGAAATCGATTCCCTGAGAAAAGCAACCAACAACAATCTGGTGAGTTTTTACAAAGTCTTACGTTCTCATTTTGGTAAAGAGTTAGATGCCATACGTCCACCGGTTGAGCGCATTGTTGATCATATCGTTTATATCATCAAGCTTGTGGGCGTGGATTACGTGGGATTGGGCTCTGATTTTGATGGGATCAGTGCTCCACCAAGAGGCATGGACAATGCCAGCTATCTACCCGAAATTACCCGTCTCTTGTTAAAGCGAGGCTATTCACCAGAAGATATTCGCAAAATTCTTGGAGAAAATTTTCTGCGTGTCTGGAAGGCCAATGAGATGGAAGATGGAAAATGGTAAATGGAAGATTGGAAATGAGGGTTGTTTTTTTGGACAATGTGGGTGGTTCTTTGAGTAAATAGCATTGTGGATAATTTGCGGCAACCAATAATAATGAAAATATCTGTTCTTATGCAAGGTCATTCTGAGCACGTAAAGCACTTAATCCTACTTTCGGCAACCGACCTGATGTGCGAAGAATCTCCACAGCTCTGCTTAACCTCCTTAGATTCTTCGCGCGCCGAATCTTACCAGGAAATGGACTGCGGAGGTTTATGTGCCTAGAATGACAGTCAGGAAGCGTTTTTTGTTGTTCTTTGGGTGATTGGGTATAAATGAGAGATGAGTCAATAAAATTACTAACCATCACTTAAATTAGGAGGTTTAGTATGATGAAGAAGTTCAGTCGCAGAAATTTTCTGAAGAATCTTTTCGGTTTTGGATTAGCCGCCCCTTTTATTACCAAATTTCCGGAAGTAATCGTTTTTAAATCGAAACCCAAAGGAAAAATTCCGGTGGTGCTGTGCAGTCGAGGGGAAAAATGGGGTAAAAAGGTACTAACCCCTGCCTGGGAGATACTGACCCAGAATGGTAATGTGCTAGATGCAGTAATCAAAGGCGCCAATGTGGTGGAGCTGGACCCGGAAGACTTTACGGTAGGCTACGGAGGACTTCCCAACGAAGAAGGTGTGGTACAACTGGATGCCTCGGTCATGTATGGTCCCACTCATAATTGCGGTGCGGTGGCCGCTCTGGAACGCATTAAAACCCCTTCCTCGGTGGCACGATTGGTCATGGAACGCACCGACCATATGATGCTGGTAGGCGAAGGGGCACTTCGTTTTGCCAAAGCACATGGTTTTAAGGAAGAAAATTTACTCACCGAAAAATCCCGGGTCATGTGGCTCAGGTGGAAGGAAAATCTAAGCGATGAAGATGACTGGTTTCCACCCGCTGACGGCAAATATAAAGAACTTGAGGAAGATCGCTCCACGGGTACCATCAATGTTCTGGCCATTGACAAAGATGGGAACGTAGCCGGCGTTACTACCACAAGTGGCCTGGCCTGGAAAATTCCCGGTCGTGTGGGAGATTCCCCCATTATCGGTGCCGGGCTGTATGTGGACAATGAAGTTGGCGCCGCCGGAGCCACCGGTCGTGGCGAAGAGGTGATTCGCACCTGTGGTAGCTTTTTTGTGGTGGAACAAATGCGTCAGGGCAAGTCGCCACAGGAAGCCTGTGAAGCCATCTGCCAGCGAATTATTGAGATTAACGGCGGCCCGGAAAAGGTCAACTTTACCGACAAATTTGTGGCTGTGAACAAAGATGGAGAGGTGGGTTGTGCCGGCATCAGGGGCAGAAAAGGCAAGGAACCCATGGCTTCTTACTATGATGAAGATGGATTTCATGTCATCAAAGGTAAATATTTCATTGAAATGCCCGAAAAGAAAAAGAAATAAACAGAAGTGAAGGTGGGTAAGGGGTGAGGG
>CAZMEG010000525.1:0-2774 GCA_964565205.1 uncultured Cytophagia bacterium | reverse complement strand
CGTCTGCAAAAAGAAGGATACCAAAGTCAGGAGCGTAAGGTCACCATTAAAGCCGATGAACTTACCACACTGGCTGTAACTTTAAAACGCGAGAATTATGTAGTAGTTAATAATAACATTCAAACTACCGGAACCCTGGAGGTGAATTCAACACCCCCGGGGGCTAAAATTTATCTTAACGGTAAAAACACCGGTAAGACCACCCCTTCCAAATTTGATTCTCTTGTGGAAGGTAAGCATGTGGTGAAACTGGTACTCAGTGGTTACACTCCCAAAATTTATGATGTAGAAATACGGGCGGGACAGGAAAGCAGGTTAAACGGCTTTTTAAAACCCGTTTTGCAAAAGGGCAATCTGATTGTGAGTGCTGTAATTAAAACCAATCAGCAAGAGAGGCCTACCGCAGCCGAACTCTGGATTGATGGGCGGGATACCGGAACGATTCCCGGTACCTTTTCCCTGCAAGCTGGTACACATCAAATAAGCGCCAGAAAATTCGGCTACGTTTTGATTAATGGTCCACAAACAGTAAGGATAAAAAACGGGCAGGATACCATCATTAAATTTATTTTTGTAAAAAAGTTGGGAGATTAACATGCGGTCGATTAAATATCTTCTTACAATTTTTCTAATCACCAGCTTATTTGCCCAAACCGGCCAAAACGATTTGAACCGTGCCATCCAGTATTTTAACAACGGTCAATTTCATCAAAGTATTAAGATTTTAGAAGATCTCGTGCAAAGTCGTACGCTACCCGAAGCTTCACACAAAGCAGCCGCTGAATATCTGGCTCTGGCTTACGTATCCACCAATCAAGATGAAAAAGCCGGGGGCGTCTTTGTGCAATTGTTGCGACAAGACCCAGATTACAAACCAAACCAGGACTGGTGGCCACACAAACGTTTGATGGCCCAGTACTACAAATCATTGAAAAAAGTTGGATTATCTTTGAGTCCACCGCGCAAAAGTCCGGGCATTAAAACCATTGCCATCGTAGATTTTGACAACAATTCCATCGACCAGGCAGAAAAATATGAAAATCTTGGCAAAGCCCTGGCAAAAATTCTGATTACCGATTTTGCCGTATTGAGTAATTTACAGGTGGTGGAACGTGAACGTCTGCAATTTCTCATTGATGAATTGAAATTGCAGGAATATAAAATACGTGGCAGGTCTATCATCGATCCAGCTTCGGCTCCGCAACTGGGCAAACTTCTGGGAGCTCATGCCTTTGTTTTCGGGAGTTTCATTCGCCTGGGTAAAAAGATGCGTATCGATGCCCGCATTGTTAAAACCGAAACCGGTGAAATTTTTAAAACCCAGTCGGTGGAGGGTAAAGCAGATAAAATTTTTGAACTGGCCAAAGAGCTTACTTTGAAAATTACCAAAAATCTGGATGTGGCCATCAACAAAGTAGAGAGAAAGAAGCTCGAAGAAATGGGAAAACCGCAGGTCCCCCTGGAAGCCATGGCCCTGTTTGGCGATGCCATGACCATGGCCAATCGCGAACAGTATAAAGATGCCTATTCAATCTTGGAAAAAATTGTTTCCATGGCTCCCGAGTTTGATAAGGCTAAAGATATGATGTCGGTGATTAAACCTTTTGTACTGTGAAATTGTGAAACATGAATTATTGGAGCACTGGATTGTTGGATTAATGGAAAGTTTTTACAATCCTCCAGAAATCCATTACTCCAGTATTCCTTAACACCTAATCATATAAATTTTATTATGTTATGAATATGAAAAATTTAACGAATTGTTTTAGATCCAAAATTAAAGGGGGTTTCTTATTTAGTTTAGTTCTTTTACTTTGCTCCTGTGTTTCCATCAAATATCAGCAGGACATTTCCGAATATCAGGCTGATATTAAACGCCTGGAAGCCGAAATCAAAGCCGATCCCGGTAAAGCCCAGGCCTGGCGAGAGCTCGGAGTCATTTACTTTGAAACCGCAAATTACACCCGGGCTGAAAAATATCTGAAGAAAGCTTACCAGCTCAATCCTAACAATGTCCGCACATTGTTCTATCTGGGCATCACCCTGGAATTCCTGAACAAACTACCCGAAGCGCTGGAAATCCAGAAAAATTACACCCGGGTATCTCGACTCTCCCCTTACAGAAGACTCATGGCGGGTCGGTATCACCGAATCCAGCGGCTCCTGATACGACAGGAATTGCGTAATCTGTTAGCTCAGGAAACCCAGCTCAGCGAAAAACGCATGGATGCCCAAACCCTGGCCGTCTTCCCCCTGAATTATCAGGGCAAAGATAAAAGATTCGCTCCCCTGGGACGGGGATTGAGCGAAATGCTGATCATCGACCTGGGCCAAGTGCGACAGCTTAGACTGCTGGAACGCATCCGATTGCAAACCTTAATCGATGAATTGAAACTGGCCCAGACCGAACTCATCGATCCGCAATCGGCACCCAGACTGGGCAAACTGCTGGGCGCAGGAAGAATTATTGCCGGCAGTTTCTCGGTCACCGGTAAAAAAGATTTGCAGGTGGATGTGCTTTCCTGGGATATCATCAACCGACAATTTCCGCAGGCCACCACCCAGTCCGACGCGCTCACCAACCTGTTCTTACTGGAAAAAGACCTGGCTTTTGGCATCATCGATCAACTGGGAATTGAACTGACCCCCGAAGAGCGGGAAAAAATTCAGTTCATTCCCACTAAAAATTTACAGGCGTTTCTGGCTTACTGTCGGGGACTCGAAGAAGAAGATTCAGGCAATTATATCAATGCCATGAAATTTTATCAGCAGGC
>CAZMEG010000524.1:0-2821 GCA_964565205.1 uncultured Cytophagia bacterium | reverse complement strand
CGTGCTATCGCTCTGGGTGAATTAACCCCTGATGATATTTTTAAACGCCTGAGGAAAGAATTTCGAGTTTCTTTTATTATCGGGGTTACCTGTGGCGCACTCTTATTTGTCCTGGTTACTCTACTGGGTGATATGCGATTTGGCGCCATTCTTGCCATTTCCATGCTAATAGTAATTTTAAATGCGACCCTGGTGGGGGCCAGCATTCCATTAATACTAAAAAAACTCGGCATCGATCCGGCTATTGCTACTGGTCCTTTTATCAGCACCTCTAATGACATCATCGGCCTGTTAATTTACCTGGGTCTAACTTCCGTATTAATGCAATACCTTTAAAATCATGGCATTACAAAAAACTGAAGCCATTATTTTAAAAAGTCAGAATCAGGGAGAAACCAGCAAGATTCTCACGGTTTATACTAAAACATCGGGTAAAATTAAATTAATCGCCAAAGGTGCTCGTAGTTCAAAAAGCAAGTTCGGGGGAAGTCTCGAACCTTTAAATCTCATATTCATGGTATTTTATGAAAAAGAAAACCGCGACCTGCAATTCCTGAGCCAGGCCGATATACTGGAGTCTTTCCCGCACATTCGGGCGGATTTAAAGAGAATGGCTTTAGCCATGGCAGCCGTCGAACTGGTAAATCGACTTGAAGTTGGTAATGCTCACAATCCTGTTTTATTTAAACTATTGTTAGAGACTTTAAAAGCCATAAACCGGGTTAAATTGCGACCCGATAATTGCCTTCGAGCCTTTCTGGTGCGAGTACTGGAAGTGCTGGGCTTCAAACCCAATTTCCAGCGATGTCTTTACTGTAAAAAACCCCCCACCGGTAATGTGGGATTTGATCTGGCTCGAGGGGGTTTTATTTGTGAAACATGCAGTCAGGGGCGCCTTTCAGGATTTCGCCTCACTTCTGAAGTTTTGTCTGCTCTGCGGGCTTTTCAGGTACTGGCGTTTTCACGGCTGGAAAATTATCTGACCAATTCTTTAGCCCAACAACAGGCTGATCACTTTTTGCTGCAATATTACCGATATCATGTGGAAGGATTCTACGATTTAAATGCCTTGCAATTCCTCAAAAAAATTGACCTTTAATCCATTTTGGGATTTGGGATTTGTTCAATGGGGATTTACAGTGGTATCCTCAAAGTTTGTGAATTAAGCAGGTTATGAGATTACCCGAACCGCTTATCAAAGGCATCCTGATTACCCGGTACCAGCGCTTTAAAGCAGACATTTGCCTTGAAGATGGAACCGTTATCACCGCGCACTGTCCTAATTCAGGCAGCATGATGGGTCTTTTAAATGAGGGGAACCCGGTGCTGTTATCCATTAGCCCTAATAAAATGCGTAAATTCCCTTTCACCTGGGAGCTTGTGCATGTGGATCGAACCTGGGTTGGGGTGAATACCTCCATCCCGAATCGTCTGGTTTACGAGGCATTGAGTCATAAAAAGATCGCGACGCTGGCGGATTATAATCAAATCAAAAGAGAAGTCCGCTGGCCTCCCCATTCTCGACTGGATTTTATGATTAAAAATGAGGCTGGTGAATGTTATCTGGAAGTGAAAAATGTGACTCTGGTAGAAGATGGTGTGGCCCTTTTTCCTGATGCGAAAACCGACCGGGGACGCAAACACATTGAAGCGCTGATGGAAATAGTTCGTCTGGGAAAGCGAGGCATCATGTTTTATGTGGTCAACCGGGAGGACGGCGAGCTTTTTAAACCCGCAGATCACATCGATGCCAGATATGGAGAAACCCTGCGATGGGCTTACCAGAATGGGGTTGAGATTCTGGTCTATCAAGCTAAAATTAACCCCCCTTTTATCGAGCTGGCAAGGTCTTTACCTTTTGATTTATCATGAACTATTTATTATATTTATTTTAATTTGAAATAAGAATACTTTGCTTAATCCCAGGATATAAGCCATGCAAAATAAATCCATATCTTTTTCCCAACCAAGTATCCATGAAGCCGCCATTTTACACTATCATAAAAATCAATATTTGGATCAGACCGACCACATTGTTAGAGAAGAACCGCTTGAAATTCGCTTGATCAGTCAGGAGGGAGGCCGCCAGAGGTACCATCGAATTTGTGTTACGATGCGTACGCCGGGAAATGATTTTGAGCTGGCCGCTGGATTTCTTTTTACTGAAAACGTAATAAAGTCGGTCCATGAGATCGAAAAAATTGAATACTCAACCAATAGCTCTGATATCGAACCGCAAAATATTGTCCATGTTTATCTTCGGGACGGCGTAAAATTTGATGAACGAAATTTATCCCGCCATGTGTACACTACGTCAAGTTGTGGAATCTGTGGAAAAACTTCTCTGGAATTAGTCAGGCTAACGTGTTCGAACCCACCCCGGGGGGACTGTGAAATATCTTATCAAACCATTTTTCAGATGCCTGAAATCCTGCAAGAAAAACAAACTCTATTTGCAAAAACCGGCGGCTTACACGGTGCGGCGCTTTTTGATACCCGTGGACAGTTAATCCTTGTGCAAGAAGACGTGGGACGCCACAATGCCATGGACAAGCTGATCGGATCATTATTTCTTAAAGAGGCACTGCCTGCCCATAATACCATGGTTCTGGTGAGCGGTCGGGCAAGTTTTGAACTGGTGCAGAAAGCCGCCCTGGCAGGTATACCGGTATTTGTAGCAATAGGTGCACCCAGTACGCTGGCCGTGGAGCTGGCGCAAGAGTTTAACATGACGTTAATTGGCTTTCTGAAAGATGATCGGTTTAATATCTATCATGGAGCGCATCGTATTATTCTGTAAGAGAAACGCTGTTTCTCAAAA
>CAZMEG010000523.1:0-2823 GCA_964565205.1 uncultured Cytophagia bacterium | reverse complement strand
GTTATATGCCGGCCACAAGCGGAACTGCATTAGTGGCTGGATACGACGTATTTGATCAACCTATGGAGGTGAAAAAGCGCATTGGCTATTTGCCGGAAAATCCGCCATTGTACGGCGATATGACGGTAACCTCATACCTGGATTTTGTAGCCAAGATTAAAAATGTCGACTCGAAGGAACGAAAGAAAAGAATCGACTATGTCATGGAAAGGACAGCCATTACGGATGTTAAAGATTCTCTTATCAGTACCCTCTCCAAAGGATACAAACAAAGAGTAGGTCTGGCTCAAGCTTTAATTCACGATCCAGAAGTATTAATACTGGATGAACCCACGGTCGGTCTTGACCCGAAACAAATCATCGAAGTACGAGAATTAATTAAATCATTGGGGGGAGAACATACCATTATTTTAAGCAGTCACATTTTACCTGAAGTTAGTATGACCTGTCAACGTGTGGTTATTATCAATAAAGGTAAAGTAGTTGCAGAAGATACTCCTGAAAATTTAACCGCAAAAGTTAAAGGCTCGGAAAGGCTCTTAATTGAAGTAGAGGGGCCCAAGAATGATGTAATTAATTCACTTAAGCAAATTAACGGTGTAACAAAGGTAGAAGCTTCAAACGGTCAGAAGGATGGCCGAATGATGTATACCATCGAAAGTAAATTAGATGTGGATATCAGAAAAGACGTAGCCAGAACTATCGTAACCAATGGATGGGGATTATATGAAATGCGTCCCCAGGATGTCAGTTTGGAAGAAGTATTTTTACACCTAACTACAGAAGAGTAGGAGGTAGGAGTGTAAAAATGAAAGGAATTGTTTTGAGTCTTCGGAATATATTCGCTGTGTTTGAAAAAGAGCTGAAATCATATTTTGTATCTCCGATTGCCTATGTTGTCATTGCCTTATTTTTAGGAATCACGGGTATTTTCTTTTATATTTACGTGGCTCGATTTGCCCAGCTAAGTGCGATACCTCCCCAACAGGCTTTTCAATTTGGTATTCCTCAGAACTTAAACATCAATTTGATGGTCATTCGATTTCTGCTGCAAAACATGAGCTTGTTTGCACTATTCTGGTTACCACTGATCACCATGCGTTTATATTCAGAGGAGAAAAAGACCGGTACCATCGAACTTCTTTTAACCTCACCGATTACAAATTTACAGATCGTGCTGGGTAAGTTTGCTGCTGCGGTGACTATCTATTTAATTATGCTTGCCTTAACATTTTTTTACCATTCATTTCTTTTCATGTATGGGAATCCAGAATTGAAACCTATTCTGGTTGGCTACCTTGGTTTGTTTCTACTGGGTTCCACGTATATTGCTTATGGGATCTTATTTTCTTCGACTACCGAAAATCAGATCGTAGCAGCCGTAGAGACTTTTGCATTTATCCTTTTATTCTGGGTTATTGGTTGGATTTCTGAATATTTTGGACCTACCCTTGGCAATTTTCTCAGCAATTTTTCGATTATAGATCATTTTGATGATTTCTCGAAAGGTGTACTGGATACGAAAAATGTGATTTTTTATTTAAGCTTTATTGTAATGGGTATCTATTTAACTTATGTACAAGTGGAATCTACTAGATGGAGGGGCAGTCAATGAGAAAATATGAAAAATTCATTGGTGCGGCCAGTGGATTTTTCCTTTTAGCCGGTCTTGTTAAATATTATGTCACGGGTCTTTTAGATACCACCTCAACTATTCTATTAAGCCTTGGACTCATTTCCATCGTTCTATATGTCTTTTTAAACTGGCAAACCATCAAAACTCTGCTCAGCAGTCGATCGGCTAAATTTGGGACGAATGCAATTATAACCACCATTATTGTATTTGCCATCCTGGTGTTGATTAACTTTATTGCTGAACAACATAACCTGCGTATCGACACCACCGCAGCTAAGACTTTTAGTCTTTCGGATCAAACAAAGAAGATTGTAAAGTCCCTGGATAAAGAATTAAGATTTTTAGCATTTTACAAGTCTGATACCGAAACACAGGCTGAAGATTTACTGGTAGAATATAAAAATCTTTCCCCTTTGATTAAATATGAATTCATCGATCCAGATAAAAAGCCAGGAATTAAAAAAAATTATGGAATTGAGACCTACGGAACTATTGTAGTGGAATATGGAGATAATTCTGAAAAAGTTACCACGGCTACCGAAGAAAATCTAACGAATGCCATTATAAAAGTCACGCGTAAAACCAAGAAAAAGATATATTTCTTAACCGGCCATGGTGAAAAAGATATTGATGACACGGAACCCACAGGTTTTTCTGTGGCCCGTGATGCCATAAAAGACGAAAATTATGAGGTAGAAAAATTATTTCTAGCTGACAAAAAGGAAATCCCCGAAGATTGTGCTGTGCTGGTTATTGCCGGGCCCCAAAATGATTTACTTGATAATGAAAAAGAAATGATACAAAAATATCTGGAAAAAGGCGGCAAGGCTCTTTTTCTGCTCGATCCGGCTCCAAGTCCTGGTTTGGCAGATATGCTCGATAAGTGGGGCATCAAAGTGGGAGATGATCTGGTGGTGGATGCCTCCGGGATTGGCCGATTGTTTGGTGCAGGCCCTGAAATGCCGGTGGTGGTCAACTATGAAGATCACGAAATTACTAAAGGCTTTGAAAATTTTATGACGGTTTATCCACTGGTTCGTTCCATCACACCCAAAGAAAAACCCGGAGAAGGAATTGACGTGCAGGTGCTGGCAAAAACTCAACCACATAGCTGGTCTGAGAAAAAACCCGGCAACAAGGTCAAGTTTGATGAGGGGGAAGATACACTGGGGCCGATTTCTATTGCT
>CAZMEG010000522.1:0-2835 GCA_964565205.1 uncultured Cytophagia bacterium | reverse complement strand
AAGTCGGCTGAAGCCGACTTGTAACACACATGTCCTCGTTTGTGAGTTCTGTGGGCATCTGCGGTCCATTTTAATTTGACTTGATTGCGATCGGGTAAGCTCTTTTCCATTAATCCAACACTCAAGAACTCCATCACTCCACCGATTCAGAGGCTACTCCCTGCAACTTGAGACTAACTAATGCCATGGCACAGCAAGGTTTCCTTTTCTCCCCCCTCAATCGAGACGAATGAGTTAAGTAATTAACTTGTATAATGAATAAACTTTGATTATATTAATTTGCAAACTTAGTAATATGTGAACAAATATGGTAATTAATCAGAGATAATCTGAGACCATGCGTATAACAGAAATCTTCTATTCCATTCAAGGGGAATCCAGTTATGCCGGCCTACCCTGTGTGTTTGTACGCACTACGGGCTGTAATTTGCGCTGTGTCTGGTGCGATACAGATTACGCTTTTTATGGCGGGGAAAATCTAAGTATAGAGGAAATCATTCAAAAAGTTGAAAGCTATGGTTGTAAGCTGGTCGAGTTAACCGGTGGTGAACCGCTTTTACAGAAGGAAATTTATGAACTTTCTGAACGTCTTCTGGAAAAAGGCTATACGGTACTTATTGAAACCTCCGGGGAACGGGATATTTCTAAATTAGACCCGCGGATTATTAAAATCATGGACATTAAATGTCCTGGCAGCGGTGAGTCGCACCGCAATCGATGGGAAAATCTGGAATTTCTTACCCCCAAAGATGAAGTGAAATTTGTCATAAAAGATCGGCAGGATTATGAATGGGCAGTGACCATAATTAATAAATACAAATTGGACGAGCGCGTTCAGGTATTATTTTCACCGGTCTGGGGTGAAATGGAATTAAAAAGTCTGGCCGAGTGGATTTTACAGGACAGACTCAAGGTACGGTTTCAGGTGCAATTGCACAAATTTATCTGGTCGCCAGAAACTCGAGGGGTTTAACCATGCCCTTTATTTACTCACCAAGATATTATGCTGATATCGGCTATCATGTTTTTCCGATAACAAAATATCGCCTTGTTTATGAAAAGTTAAAAAATGAAGCCCGGATTCCCGATAAAGAATTTTATGAACCAGAACCAGCCACCGAAGCAGAGCTCTCCCTGGTACATACTCGTGAGTATTTAGACGACCTTAAAAATTGTCGCTGGACCCCTCGAACCTATTACTCGGAACTCCCCATTTCTTCTGAAATCATCGAACTATTTATTCTGGCTGCAGGAGGTACAATTTTGGCCGGTCGGCTGGCCTTGCAATTTAACTGGGCGGTTCATTTGTGCGGTGGCTTTCATCATGCCTTCGCTGATAAAGCAGAGGGTTTTTGCTACATCAATGATTTAGCTGTAGCTGTTCGGGTTTTACAAAAAGAAGGTCTTGTGAAAAGGGTGGCAATCATAGATTGTGATCTGCATCAGGGTAATGGAACGGCGGTTATTTTCCAGAATGACCCATCTGTCTTCACTTTCTCCATTCATCAAAGAGACCTGTACCCTATCAAAGAAAAAAGCGATCTGGATATTCATCTGCCCAATGGGGTCACCGATGAGGAGTATCTGGAGCACTTACGGAATCATCTACCTGGCATTTTCCAGAAATTTAAACCCGAAATTGTTCTCTATCAGGCCGGCGCCGACCCGTATCTGGAAGATCAACTGGGTAGTCTTAAGTTAACCATAGAAGGGTTAAAGCAACGAGATACCTATATTTTCAATTTGTGTAAACAAAATCATGTACCGGTGGCCGTAACTCTTGGTGGCGGTTACGCTTTCAACACCGACGACACCGTGCAAATTCATTACAATACCTGCATTTTAGCCAGGGAAATCTTTTCCTGAACCATGCAAAATATCGAACTTAAAGCCCGCTACCCCGATTTAGGGGAAGCAAGAAAGCGTGTGGAATTACTCGGGGCACGCTTTGACAAACGCATACATCAGATCGATACCTATTTTAAAGTACCCACCGGTCGACTCAAATTAAGAGAAATTCAAGGAAATTTAGCACAATTGATCTATTATCTTCGGCCTGATCGAGCAGATTTTAAATTAAGCGAATATGAGATTTATACCTTAAACGATGGAGTTGAAAAATTAAAAATGATTTTAAGTGAATGCCTGGGAGTTTATAAGGTTGTTGAAAAAATTCGTGAAGTTTTCTGGTATAAAAATATACGGATTCACCTTGATCAGGTAAAAGGGCTGGGAAATTTTCTGGAATTTGAGGGAGTATTGAAAAGCAGGTCCGATGAAACAGCCACGCATAAAGAATTAATCCTACTGCAAAAACATTTCCATATTCCTGAAGAGGCACTTATTGAAATGTCTTATGCGGATATTCAAACTTAAGAAAAAGTGATGATTACTATCATTAATTGTATCCGTTTGTTTAAAATAAAAAATCTTTGCGTTCTCTGTGTCTTTGCGTGAGTTTTTCTTAGAAGCGCCAAAACCACGGGAGTCAATTTCTTGGCAAGATTCCGGCGTGAAGAACCTTAGGGGGCAGGCAGAAGAATGGAGATCCTACGCACCTCAGGTCTGTTGCCGAGAGTAGGATGAGGTGCTTTTCGTGCTAAGGATGAGGGTTCGAAGAAGCCGGGTGTGGTCAGGCTGAGCGCAAAAACCTCTGGAGCCTCAGCATCACGTTCCAGGTGAATAAATTTATTTTCATCATTATCGGGTGTCGAAGCGACAGGGGATTTCTTACGGACAATAAAACATTTGACAAATTTGTTAATTATTTTTAATTTTTGTCACTTCAAGAGCATACACATCCAGAATTTAAAATTGAAACAGGGAGAAAAGAAT
>CAZMEG010000521.1:0-2846 GCA_964565205.1 uncultured Cytophagia bacterium | reverse complement strand
GATTTACATAGGTCTTCTCAAAGTTTTTGAATTAAACAGGATATTTAAATTTTCTCTTCCATTCGGGCTTTTCTTTCAAATTGCTTTTCATATAATTGTTGCAAGCGTTCAATGGTATCGGCCTGATCCGGGGTTTTATCTTCCCGGATTCGTTTAATGCGAGCAAACCGTAGTGCAAATTTTGAATTGTAATGTGGACTGCGTTGAATTTCATTATAAGCTACTTCTACCACCAGTTCCGGCCTGACAAATATGGTTGAAGGGGTTTCGCGTATTTTTAAACTTTGCAATTTTTCTGTCATCCATTGAAATTCCTGATCGGTTAACCCCTTAAATGTTTTACCAACCATGAGAAATTCACCGGTTTTTTCATCACGTACTGCCAGATGATAATTCGAAAGCCAGCCGGTTCTCCTCCCCGTACCCCAATCGGCGGCGATAATCACCACATCGAGAGTTTCCGCCGGTTTAATTTTAAACCACTTTTTGCCCCGTGCGCCCGGTGAGTAATTACTCTCCAGCATCTTGGCCATAAGCCCTTCATGACCCAGATTTAAAGATTTTTGTAAGAAAGCCTCGGCTTCGCTTTCGCGATCGGTAATGATTCGTTCGACCAGCAGTTCTGGCTCACAAATCCTTTGCAACAAATTCCAGCGTTTTTTGTAAGGTGTATCAATATGGCTTTCACCATTCAAATAAAGCAAATCAAAAAGATAAAGTTGTACTGGTACTTCTCGAATCATACTTTTAATATCGTGTACGCGTCGGAACCGACGCATGAGTTCCTGGAAAGGCAGGGGCCTTCCCTCTTCACCCACTGCAATCACCTCCCCTTCCACAATACATTGCCGTGCCTGGATCTTTTGCTGAACCATCTCAACCACATCGGGCAAACTACCGGTAACTTCACTTAAATGCCGACTGAAAATTTTTACCGTGCTCTGGTTTTTATGTATTTGAACGCGGGCCCCATCAAATTTAAATTCCAGAGCCGTTTTACCACCATGTTCTTTAAAAATCGTTGAAAAATCTTCAGCCAGTTCGGCCAGCATGGGTTGCACGGGTCGAAATAGTTTTAGCCTGACTTTCTCAAGGTTGGTGGGACCTTCGATCAGGGCAATTCGGGCCACTTCAGCAGGATCCCCCAGATACATGTTTGCACGACGCACTATTTCCAATGGTACTTTCGCTGCCCTGGCAATGGCTTCCAATATCAATCCTTCCGCTACCCCAATTTGCATTTCACCAAAAATGATTTTCATTAAATAGGTCTGTTCAATGCCTTCTGCCCTGGTAAATAATTCCCTTAACATGGTTTCAATTTTCTTTCTGGAACCTGCACCGGAGGTCATGGCTATTTGGTCAAAAATATCCATAATTGTGATCAGAGTTAAAGGGGAGGTTTTAGGCTCAACCAGCATGATTTTGTTTAACACCTGTTGAATGGTTTTCCAGCTCACGTCTAAAGTCCTGGAATCAGTGGCAGCAAACGGTTTTCCAAGTAAAAACCGCACAGCGATGACCAAATCCTTTTCCTGCAGAGAGCAAAGAAAATCTTCAAGTATGGCAATCTTTTCCAGTCGACTGCTTGTATTTCGTAAATTTTCGCAGACCTGCACAAACTTTGAAAAAGTAACAGGCTCTTTCATTTACAGGATTCTCCCAACTTCCAAATGGTATTATGAAGTCATAAATTAAAAACCCTCTTTTATAAGAGGGTTTTGCACCAGTAAAAAATCAAAGTTTAAACAGGTTTTCGCTATGACCCTTAAATGATTTAAAGTTTATAACCAATTTTACGCAGGAATTCCTTTCTTTCCTTTATATGCTCTTCATCTTCCTCGCCTACAGGTGTAAAACCATCGATCAGACCCAGAACCCCACGTCCCTGTTCAGTTTCAGCAACGATCACTTCTACAGGATTGGCTGAGGCACAGTAAATTTTGCAAATTTCGGGAACATCCTTCAGCGCTTTCATCACATTAATGGGAAAGGCATTGTCTAAAAACAGAATAAACAGGTGACCAGCACCGATATTTTTCGCATTCTTTTTCGCCAGGTCAATTAAAGATTCATCGGTCCCGGTAAAACGAATCAGGCGGTGTCCAGAAGCTTCATTAAATGCCAGACCAAACTTGATATTTGGCACCGTCGTGACTAAAGCCTCATGAATGTCTTCCACGGTTTTAATAAAATGTGCTTGCCCCATAATCATATTCAAACCTTTGGGATTTTCAATTTTCACTGTTTCCATTTTCATAAGTACATACCCTCCTCACTGATGGCTTATGTGATTTCTTTTTTTGCTAAGGTAAAGGTTACAGACGTATTTTTACAACAAAAAATTTAAATGGAAATTATTCCACCCCTACTTTCTCTTCCAGACGTTTAACTCGATAGACCAGATCATCCACCCTTTGTTCCAGCTTATGATGTTCATCCTGCCTCACCATATTCTGGTGAATTAGATCCATGCGACTGTTTAAAGCATCGATTCGATTGACTAATTCCGTTCGTACATTTTCAGTTTTTTCCAGAAGTTCGGTACGTACTTCATCACTACGAGTACTTAATTCTGTCCGAACCTCATCAATCCGAGCACTTAATTCCGCTCGCACCTCATCAATCCGAGCATTTAATTCTGTTCGTAACTCATCAATCCGAGCATTTAATTCCGCTCGTAATTCATCAATCCGAGTACTTAATTCCATTCGGACCTGGTCAATGCGTTTGTTGGTGTCGTCAATACGCTTGTTGGTATCATCAATACGCTGGTTGGTATCGTCAATATGACGGTTAAGATCGAGGAACTGTGAATGAAGATCATCCAGGCGCTTGTTTGTGAC
>CAZMEG010000520.1:0-2873 GCA_964565205.1 uncultured Cytophagia bacterium | reverse complement strand
GAAAAAATCATCGGCTTTCAACTCTAATTTGTAACAAATAAAATTTCCTGTACCATTCTTCTGTTTTTCGAGATTACTTTTTTTAGGAACCGTAAGTCTGGCCGAACGATTTAAATACTCTTGCAAGTCTTTAGACAAATCAAAAACTTTTTCTTCAATGCGAATAATTTTGAGTTCGCCAAAGCCTTTGCGTGTGCCACCACCGATTCTGAATAGCGGGGATTCTAATTTTTTTAGTATTTCCTGCCAGTTGGAGTCTTTTTCTGCATCACTTCTATATTCCATATCGAATACAAAGCGACAACCTTTGTACACAATCTGTTCATCGAATTTGGCATGCGCTTCCCTGTCGGCAACTCCTTTGTCGTTGATTTTGGTATGGTCACGTACCGGTAACATTTTAAAACGTTTGTAAAAATCATCATTAAAATCGATTTCGGCCAGACCATCAATGACCTCACCATCTTTGCCGACAAAATGGGCGCTTGAAATAATCAGTCTCGAACCTTCTCCCTTATCGCCTTCCTGATAGCCAAAAATGTTTTTAATCTTCTTGTCCTCGTCAAATGCATGTCTCAAAACACCGGCCAGAGCCGTCCCGGGGATGATCGGTAAGCCATTGGCGTCTGTAGCTACCAACTCATCGATGGTTAAACCGGCTTCTCCGGTTCCTATTCTTAACGGAGTGGCAGCTTCCAGCAGAACTCTTGCACAATATCTGTAATTGTAACTCATGAACTTTTCTCCTATTTTTGCGCTTCTTTTTGCATTTGTGTGGCTAGTACCGCAGCATATTGTAAACTGGGTTTATTCTGTTGATGGACATCCTCCAATTCTTGTCTCAGAATATGCCGGCATTTTTTCCAGTTTTTTTCGGACTTACCATGCATTAACAATCCGGCCACGGCTCGATCCTGACTGCGAATCTGATTATCCCCCGCTGTGGGAGTCACATCTTTAAACAGCCAATCCATCATTTCGTCATAGTCTTTGGCGGTCATAGCCACAGCTCTAATTTGTCCCCATTGACTGGGGGTAATTCCAGAAAATTTGGATTTATTCTTTTTAATGAAATCTAAAACACGTTGAGAAATAAATTCCTCCTCTTTGTATTCTTTTATCTTTCTTTGCAGCCAGGCAGACAGTTTATTTTCATACTCAGGATCTGAATCTTTAACCGCAGTTAATTTTTCGTGGCTTTTGTCGGTCTGCCCATTCTTTCCTTCGCTTTTAATCCTATAGACACTTCTGGCATTTTCAGGATCTGCTGCAAGGAAAACCGGATTCACCAATACCTGACCAAAACCTTCATTTAAAAAGGCACCAACACCCTTTTCAAATGCCTTCATGGTAAATTGTGCAGAATCTTTTGCCTCAAACACAAAAACAGAACCTTTATCAAAACAGATTCTGTCATTCAAAAAGGTTCTGTTTTTGAAATTGTAGGGCGCATAAACCGAATACATAACCTGACTTTTGCTCCAGTCCAGGTTCCAGTTATCATCCAGATTAAAATGACGGGCTTCTGGGCGTAAGGTTGGCTGGCCGTATTCATCGAAAAAAGCCAGACGGCTTTCGGCATAAACCACAAGGTATTTCCCTTCAAAGAGTTCGGTTGAAGATAGTTCGGGTTGTTGAACATTTAGAGGCTCGATTTGAACTTTTCCATATTGCGCGGAACGGCTTTTACCTATATATTTAATGCCTGTAAGACTGTTCTGAATAAAGCTATCATCTATATCATCATCCATATCCACATGAAAAATCCACTCACTACCGCTTTCCAGCGATTTGAAGCCATACATTTTGCTATCAGCGCTCCGCCTTTTTTGGCGGTCATAAGCTGATTTAATGGCAAAATTGGTGTTTAATGAAAGAAGATTTCCTTCATTTTGTTTTTCCGGAATAATCCAGCCATGCCTGACCTGTTGTAATTGTATGCCCCTGGCAATCAATTCTGAATAAAACGAATCTTTCATTGCATGATGTACCCAGCGTTCAGATTCGATTTTTTCACCTTTTTTAACAAACCAGCTTAAAGGGGCCTTAATGGCTCTGATGTTATTTAAGGCTGGATGAGCATCCCCAAATCGTACTTTATCGCTGTGAAATACATCGTAAGGACGGTCGACCTCGTCATATCTCTGAGCTACCAATCCCAGGAAATTGGAACCGGGGATAAAATCGAGTGCTTTTCGTTCACCCTCTGTGGCTGAATCGGCATGAACCACAACGTCCGTCAATAATGTTAATTTAAAGGTTAATCTCTTCATCATTAGCCTCCCAGCTTTTAAGAAATCGGTGTTAATTCACATCGACCATAGCCTCTGTTTCTGCCCGTCCCCATCCTTTTGACCATTTTTAAACAGGCAATAAGTTGATCCTTTTTAACCGAAGAGGGGATATTTTCAATGGCCGCATAAAGGGTGAGGGGGATTGTAACTTCCATGGTACGTAGACTGTGTTCTTTTGCCATACCATCTTTTTCGATAGCGGTCGATGAAATGCGCCGGTAAATATAATCGGTTTTATCTATTAAAAGTTGTTTTGTTTTAGCAGAAAGCTCTGCATTGGTAAAATAGGCCTTCCCTGGAATCGATTCCTGTTTATTATTCTCCTCAGAATCCAAACCAAATACCTCACGAATAAAATCATCATCAAGATATTGGGCATCTCTCAAATCTTTGGCTGCATCTTTTAATAATCCTTTAAGTGTTTTTCCAGGAATAAAAGGAAAGCCAAATTTGTCCTTGATTACCAATTGATCAGCATCCGCACCGGAAGTTAATCCGGTTCCCATGTGCCAATCGGAGAAAAACTCAATTTTATACAACAGCCTACTCATAAGCCAAAACCTTCCTTATTTGTTCTTT
>CAZMEG010000519.1:0-2876 GCA_964565205.1 uncultured Cytophagia bacterium | reverse complement strand
AACAACAAAATGCCTTATGAGGTTCGAGATGCCAATGTAAAAGGTGTCTCCATATTTGGTTTATCTCTTTTTATATTGATTGTACTGGTATTTGTATTAATGGTCGGGATGATTCAATTTTTTCGCCTAACCTCAGAAACAAAAAAAGGAGTAGAACAACCTGTGGCAGTAGAAGAAGAACCCATATTACCCCCAGAACCACGGTTACAGGTTGCTCCCGAGGTGGATCTGGAAAAGCTGCGTGCAGAGGAAGATTCCATTTTACATAGCTATGGTTGGGTGAGTAAAGAGGGGGCGGTGGTTCGTGTGCCCATTGATCGGGCCATTGACATGTTATTAGAACGGGGTTTACCCGTGAGAAGTGGTGGAGGTGATGCTAAAAAATGAAAAAGTTTATTTATTTTTTGTTAGCAGGATTTATCACTAATGGGGTGGTTTTAGCACAAAATGCTAATTATCAACCTGCTGTACTGCGGGATGTGAAGATTGTGCAAAAATTAAATTCCCAGATTCCCCTTGAACTTACTTTTAAAGATGAGACCGGTCAGACGGTTCGTTTGCAGGATTATTTTGGGTCGAAACCGGTGGTCTTATCTCTGGTTTATTATGAATGTCCAAACTTATGTAACATGATTTTGAATGGCGTGGTGCGAGCACTTCGGGCTATTTCATTTGATGTGGGCAAAGAATTCAATGTACTGACCATAAGTTTTGATCCTGATGAAGGACCGCAGTTAGCAGCCACAAAAAAACAGAATTATATTAAAAAATACAATCGAAAGGGTGCGGAAAAAGGCTGGCACTTTTTAACTGGAGACCAGAAGGCTATTGCTGCCCTAACAGATGCCGTAGGCTTTCAATACAAGTATATTCCCAGTTCGGATCAATTTGCTCATGCCAGCGGTATCATGGTTTTGACCCCAGCCGGTAAAGTCGCCAGATATTTTTACGGGGTTGAATATTCACCTCGTGATTTAAAATTTAGTCTCATGGAAGCCTCAAAAGAGAAAATAGGTTCCCCGGTGGATCAGGTGCTTCTTTATTGTTTTAGCTATGACCCGACCACTGGAAAGTATGGGCTGGTGATTATGCGGGTCTTACGTCTGGCAGGAATAGCTACCGTCCTAATTCTGGGTAGCTTTATGCTGGTAATGTTGCGTAGAGAGAAAAAAGGCAAATTACACGATCAATCTTAGCAGGGATTAATAGCAATGAAAGAGTTTCATTTTTTTCCGGAAAGAGCTTCAAATTTTGCCGGTCAAATTGATTTATTATTCTGGGTATTGGTAGCCCTGAGTGTATTTTTTGCTCTGTTGATTTTTGTAATGGTGTTTATTTTTGCAGTAGGTTATCGTCGCAAGTCTGCAGACGAAATTCCCAAGCAAATACCCGGAATGTTAACGCTGGAGTTGGCCTGGTCCATCATACCACTTGGCCTGGCTCTTTTTGTGTTTGGTTGGGGGGCTAAAGTATTTTTTGATATTTTTACTCCCCCGGCTCATGATGCTCTGGAAATTTTTGTTGTGGGTAAACAATGGATGTGGCATCTGCAGCATCCCAATGGAAAGCGGGAAATTAATGAATTACATCTTCCTGTGGGGCAACCCATTAAATTAACCATGGCCAGTGAAGATGTCATTCATAGCTTTTTTATCCCGGCTTTTCGAGTAAAGATGGATGTGGTACCGGGTAGATATACTTCATTGTGGTTTACACCCACAAAAGTAGGAGAGTATCATTTATTCTGTGCCGAATATTGTGGTACAGGGCATTCACGTATGGTCGGTAGGGTGGTGGTAATGGATCCCGGCGAATATGAAAAATGGTTAGGAGGGGCTGTTTCAGAAAAACCCCTGACTACAATTGGCGAAGAGAAATTTTTACAACTGGGTTGTATTTCCTGCCACAGTGGGAAAAAGGGTGCACGTGGTCCCGATTTGCGTGGCATGTTTGGCAAAACTGTAAAATTGCAAAATGGCCAAACTGTAGTTTTCGATGAGGCCTATATCCGTGAATCGATTTTAACCCCCAAGGCCAAAGTTGTAGCCGGGTTTCGACCGGTCATGCCCACGTTTCAGGGATTGATTACCGAAACGGATATTTTAGCATTAGTTGCCTATATCAAATCATTAACCGTTGAGGAGAGTAAAAAACCATGAGTACGGCCATTTTTAAATACCGTCCCGAACAAATAGAGGAAGGGAATGGGAAATATCGGGAAAATTATCTCAACGTAGATTATTCCCTCAAATCGTGGCTATTGACTTTAGACCATAAGCGAATTGGTATTTTATACTTAATCTCCATCACCTTATTCTTTTTCGTCGGCGGATTTTTTGCCTTACTGGTACGCCTTGAGCTTTTAACACCGGCTGGTGATCTCATGTCCTCAGAAACCTACAATAAGATGTTCACCATGCACGGTGTGTTTATGATTTTCTTCTTTTTAATCCCATCCATTCCGGCGGTTTTGGGTAATTTTTTAATCCCCATGATGATTGGCGCCAAAGACGTAGCCTTCCCCCGGTTAAATTTGATGAGCTGGTATATCTTTATCATTGGAGGGACCTTTACCACCCTCTCCATGGTGCTGGGGGGAGTCGATACTGGCTGGACATTTTACACTCCTTATAGCAGTACGTATTCAAATTCAAATGTTATGTTAACTGCCATCGGTGTTTTTATCACCGGATTTTCTTCGATTTTAACTGGGATTAATTTTATCGTTACCATACATAAAATGCGAGCGCCAGGTTTAACCTGGTTTCGTCTTCCCTTATTTATCTGGGCCCTTTATGCCACCAGTCTGATCCAGGTTCTGGGTACGCCGGTAGTAGCCATCGCCATTTTATTGGTAGGTCTGGAGAGAGCCTTTC
>CAZMEG010000518.1:0-2882 GCA_964565205.1 uncultured Cytophagia bacterium | reverse complement strand
TGGAAACCAAAAAACAGGTAGGGGCAGATTCTAAAACCTGCCCCTACTCTTTTAGTACTGTCTTACGAATCTACCGAGCCATCTGGATTCACGGTAACGTTTTGCGTTTGCCCATCGGCGGTAACGGTACCTTCCCCGGATCCATCCGGAAAGTAATTAAATTCGCCCTTGGCGATTGGATCCTCACCATTCTCGTAAGCTTGTTTCGATGCATACAACTCAAATTTAAAATGGGCACTACCATCTGGATAAGCTTCTGCCGAGAAGATTAAGAACGTCCCATCTTCGTTGGTCCATTGACCCGAAATCTTATCTACTTCGGGTTCTTCCACCACGGTGATGGTTCCGCCGGAACCATCGGCATTTTCTATATCAATCACTGTTGTTTTAATGCCATCTTTGGTACTTTCATCCACTGTAATACTTTCCCGCTTTACTGTACCATCCTGAAATGTGACTTCCCGCATGTAAGAACCGTGCAGAGTGGAGTCGGCCAGATTTTCACTGAATTCTCCACTTTCTTGAATCGAAACAGGATCATGTCCCTGGGGGAAAGTGATGGTACGGGAAAAACTTCCCTGGCCATCGTCTTCAGCACAATCAAAAGTACCTTCGATACGAGTTCCATCCCGACGCACTTCCAGAAAAGTACCGGTACCATCATCGTTGAAAGTAACGGATTCAAGATGTTTGGTTCCATCGGAAAACTCAACTTCTTTGGAGTAACTGCCGCCAGAACCTTCATGGTACTCCAGGCGCTCATGGGTTTTTTGAATGGAACGGGAAGGATCATAGGTGACCGTGCTTTCCAGCACACCCCCCTGAGGTTCTGTACCTGGATCATGCGGATCTGGAATAAAACTCACATGACGTTCACGAAGAGGGCGCCCCGGTTTAAAACGCTGCAGATTTTCCAGGGAAAGCAGTACATCATCTGAATCATCAAAAATTGTGAAATTCAAATCGACTTTGATTTCCGTTGAATCGTAATCGAGACGATGCCGTTCATCGAAATCAAAACGGACCTCAAAAAGACGAGCATGGCCAGTTTCTGGATTGTAAATAAGGCTATTTCTTTCGGTAAAACCGAGCAATTCACGGCGAATGGTTACATCCCAGATTACGGTGTCTCCAGTGGCGTCCTGGATACGCATTAATGGTTTTGCCTGACTTTTAACTAAAAGGAAGGAATTTCTTATCATCTGTCTGGCAAATTTTCCGGCACTTTGTGGATTTTCAACGCCTGGAATTCCCACATCTACTTTGGCATCGGGCCCTTTTAGTAAATCGCTCAGGTCTTTTACATTAGTATAGGTATTGAAAATCGCGGCTCCATTTTCACTGAGTTGTTCAACAGAACTTTTTGGTTTCTGATTCTCAGTTGGTGAAGTCGGATTGTTAGAACATCCAGTCAGCAGGTATAAAAATCCTGCAATTAAAAATACTTCAAAAAATTTCACACCTTTTTTCATATCTGACTCCTTTCATTTAATGTTTAAGTAATTTAAGATTCTCGTGTACACTTGCAAATTATATTTCAAAAACCAGACCAAAATCTTAAGTTAATAGAATCGTCTTTTTTAAAGTATATTTTAGGTCTATAAAAAATAAACAAAGAATAGATTCAGGTGAAATTAAACTACAGGTGTGGTTTGTTTACGACAGGTCGCCAGAGAGGTGGGATCGGGATTATGGAAGTTTGTTTAACTTTCAGCTAATAATTGGCGTAAAAGCCGGTTCAATTTTTCATCCTCATATTTAAGATATTTAAGGGTATCCCTGGCCGTGGGTGACAATCTTTGATATCCCCAGCGCATCCTGAAGAGCACTTCCTTTTGATCATGTCTCCGGGAATATAATGGTAAGTTTATTTCAAAAAAAGAGAGGCTATCGGCGTCTTTTAAAACCGTAACGTCCGGATCGTTATCAAAGCCAAATTCGTGATGTTCGATAAGAAATTTTACCCTTTTTTTGACGGGTTGATCAATTTTATAACGCTCCAGGATTTCCCCGGTAATTTTTGCACTATTTAATGCATGAGCTTTTTTAAATTCGTTGAAGTCAGTAAAATGTGTGCGAGAAACTTTTCTTTCAGGAATGGCACGCTCAATATCGTGGGCCAGGGCAGCCAGTTGTAAAGTCCAGTCTGCCCCTGGCCTCAATTTCAAAACCCAATTCCTGGTATTAAGCGCGTGCGGATAATCTTCCTCTACGGGGGATTTTTTTATGATGTTTAATATTTCCTGTTCGATTTGTTCTTGAATTTTTGATTTCATGTCTGAAAATAAATAATCTTCTAAATGTCTCGATGTTTGTGGTGATGGCAATTACCAGTAAGGTCAAAAATAATTGATTTAATATAGTCCCCAGAAAAATTACAAATAAACGCGTATCCCGACCAAAACGAAAATACCGCTTAATTTCCAGATTTTTCTTAATGATTTTATCAAATTCGGTAGCCGTGTAACTATTTAGAAGAGTGCCTAACATGGCTGCAAAACCAAGAAACCACACCCATTCTGCGTTTTTGTCAATCCAGAGTGCACGCGTCATGGCGAGTAAAATAAGGGCGTCGGCATAACGATCCAATACCCGATCTAACCAGGCTCCAAAATTGCTGTGGAGTAATTTCAGTCGTGCTATTTCACCATCACAACCATCTAAAATAGAAGCCACCTGCACCAGGAACCCACCTAAAACGACCCATTTGATTTCACCCAGTGCGATTAATCCAGCGGCCAGCACCGCAATGAAAAAGCTTACCAGGGTCATGTGATTGGGATGAATTTTATATCTTGATAAAAATGTAGAAATGGGTATAGAAATAGGACGATTTAAATATTTAGAAATAAACCCGTCTGTCGATTTAGTAAGTTTAGGTT
>CAZMEG010000517.1:0-2883 GCA_964565205.1 uncultured Cytophagia bacterium | reverse complement strand
TTTCTATAAAAATCAATTAATTAGAAAAAAAAAAAAAAAAAGAGAGATTTGGTATATAATTTGCAAAATAATATTTAAATTTAGATACAAATGAACTACCAGAGGGAGTGGTAATTACTCAATTTGTATTTTTGCACCTCTGAATTGTAATATTTACAATTTAGATTCACATAGATTGATAAAATGCATCTCGTCATAATCCATAAAATATTGAATACCCTTATTTTGCTTGCCGGCATCGCTATTTTCAATTTCTTTTTATTTCATTTAAGTCCGGGGGATCCCACCAATCTTTATTTTGGACCCCAGATCAAAAAATCAAATATTGAAACTTTACGGAAACAGCGAGGATATGCACAGCCATGGTATAAACAATTTCAAACCTGGCTAAAACAAATTTTTAGAGGCAATTTAGGGTATTCATGGTCCAAACATCGTCCTGTCCTTGAAGTGTTGAAACAGGCTGTGCCGGCGACGCTTCAATTAACCATTTTAGCTATTTTAGTAAATGTTTTTCTGGGCTGCATTGCAGGTTTATTTTCTGCTATCTATGCGGATCGGTGGCCAGGAAAATTTATTGACTTCACAAGTTTGACCCTTTATTCAATGCCAACTTTCTGGTTAGCTCTTCTGTTAATTTATTTGTTCAGCCTTAAGCTGCAATGGTTACCGGCTTCACAGATGAGTTCATTTTATGTACCCAACGCTGGACGCTGGGCAAGCTTTGTGGATCGCATCCAACATTTAGTTCTTCCTCTAACTGTTTTAGGATTAACCGGCGCTGCCGCCACTTCACGGTATGTGCGTGCTCATGCACAGGATATTTTAAACAAGGATTACATTCGCTCTGCTCTGGCCAAGGGTCTTTCAAAAAACCGGGTTTACTGGCATCATGCACTAAAAAATGCTATCATTCCAGTGATTACATTGCTGGGCCTTTACTGGCCATTTTTACTAGGCGGAGCTTTTATTGTTGAGGTGATCTTCGCCTGGCCTGGTATGGGAAGGGTCACTTATGAGGCTGTATTTTCTAAAGATTATCCCTTGATGATGGCTACCAATCTTATTGCAGCGGTTATGGTCATCACTGGCAATCTCATATCGGATTTGTTGTATCGGATTGTTGATCCACGAATCCAACTACATTAAGCCCTTTGTGAATCGGTGCTTATCCCGGCTTGAAGAAAATTAGGGAAAAAGGTAGCATGATAATAAGCTTGAGACATAATCAGCAGCTTTGGCAAAATTTATTGTTAGTGGGCCTCATAGCGATGATTGTCTTATTAGCACCCTGGTTTCTTAAATATGATCCATATTTACAAGTTGAGCCCTCTACAACCGCATACACCCCGCCTTCATTACAGCACTGGTTTGGGACAGATCAGTTTGGGCGAGATGTGTTTGTTCGAGTGTTGTACGGTGGACGCCTTTCCCTTTTCATTGCGTTATCCGTGGTATTATTTTCCGTCTCTTTTGGAACCCTGTATGGAGCCATTTCTGGTTTTTTAGGTGGGTTGTGGGACGAAATCATGATGCGCCTGGTGGATATTTTACTCGCATTTCCGGTGATTTTCCTGGCCGTCATCTGCATGGCTCTATTTGGCACCGGTATTTTCTGGCTAATTGTGGTGCTTACTATTACCAGTTGGATGGATGTGGCGCGACTGGTAAGGGCGGAAGTTCATTCAATCAAACAACGACCCTATATAATGAAAGCACGGACAGCGGGCTTAAAAAAAATCAGAATTTTGCTGCAGCATATTCTTCCTAATGTTATGGCTACCGTGACCACTGTAGCGGTAATTCGAGTAGCTGATATCATTTTACTGGAATCGGCATTAAGCTTTTTAGGATTGGGCGTTCGCCCACCTGCTGCCAGTTGGGGGTCCATCATTAGCGATGGCAGAACTGTTCTGGCCTCGGCCTGGTGGATTGCTCTATTTCCGGGCCTGGCTATTGTTGTCACTATCATGAGCCTACAAAAACTTGGTGAGAGTTTACAAATCAAACAGATTTAAAAAGGAAAACTGTGCAACCATTACTCAAAATCGAAGGGTTGAAAACCTACTTTTTTAAAAAAGAAGGCATCCTGAAGGCGGTGGATGGTATAGATTTTGAAATCTATCCAGGGGAAACTGTAGCGCTGGTAGGAGAATCAGGAAGCGGGAAGACAGTGACGGCCTTATCGATTTTTCGTTTAGTCCCCCCACCAGGAAGAATTGTGGATGGACAGATTAGGTGGCGGGGTCAAAACCTTCTTAGTTTATCAGAAAAACAGATGAGCAACTACCGTGGCAAAGAAATAGGATTGATTCTTCAAGACCCTCTTTCAGCTTTAAATCCAGTAATGACTGTGGGAGAACAGATATCCGAGGTTTTTCGACGTCATTTTTCCATGAAACGACGGGAAGCTCGAAAGGCTACCATCGAACTCATGGAACGTGTACATTTGCCCGGTGGAGAACAACTCTACCGTGCTTACCCTCATCAACTCAGTGGTGGCATGCGTCAGCGGGTGCTCATAGCTATTGCCCTGGCCTGCAAGCCGGACCTGGTGGTTGCGGATGAGCCTACAACCGCTCTGGATGTGTCCATTCAAAGTCAAATCCTGGCCCTGTTAAACTCGTTAAAAGATGATTTGCAAATCTCACTGCTTCTTATCACCCATGATCTCGGAGTGGTAGCACAAATGGCTGATCGGGTGGCGGTCATGTATGCCGGTAAAATTGTGGAGCAGGCCTTAGTCTCTGAGTTATTTCTCAACCCATTACACCCTTATACACAGGCGCTTTTATCTGCACTCCCTTCTTTTGATTTTTCAAACGGGCATAAAAAAATCTCGCCCATACAAGGTCAGGTGCCCGATTTAATGAATTTACCCAC
>CAZMEG010000516.1:0-2914 GCA_964565205.1 uncultured Cytophagia bacterium | reverse complement strand
TAATGAGTTACAAGGAATGGATAAGAAGAAAAAAAATAAGAGATTTCTGCTAAATACAGATGGCAAGAAAGAGAAAAATTTTATGCAAAATGAAGTAACGGAGGGCTGGAATTTTGGAGTATTGGTTCGTAACTCATTCGTCTCGATTGAGCCATTCTCAAACAAAGTTGTTTCACAAACGAGGACGTATGTGTTACAAGAGCAATTCTCACAAATGAGAACGTGTGTAGTCCGAGGTCATGAACAAAATCATCGAAGTTAAAAATCTCTCAGCCCGATTTGGTGAACACAGGGTACTCACCGAGGTAAGTTTTTCGGCTTATGAAAATCAAATTACCGTTATTATCGGGGAAAGTGGGAGTGGAAAAACCACGGTATTGAAGCATCTCATCGGTTTATATCCGGTACGAGATGGTTCTGTACGGGTGCTGGATAAGCATTTAGAGAGTCTGGATGAATGGGAACAACGGGAATTATTTTTACAGATGGGCGTGCTTTATCAGAATGGGGCGCTGATCAATTCCCTCACGGTGGGCGAAAACATAGCCTTGCCCCTGGAACAGCACACGGATTTGCCGGAGAGTTTAATCGAAGAGCTGGTACGATTAAAATTGAAGCTGGTAAACCTGGAAGATGCCTACCATCTGTACCCCTTTCAACTGAGTGGAGGAATGCGAAAGCGAGCCGCTCTGGCACGCGCCATTGCCATGGACCCACCTCTGTTGTTTTGCGATGAACCAGGTGCGGGTTTAGATCCTGTACTTCTGGCCTCTCTGGATGACTTGATTTTACGTTTCCGGGATCAACTGGGAGTTACCGTTGTGCTGGTGACTCATGAAATCCCCAGCATTCTGCGCTTAGCCGACCGATTGATTTTCATGTTTCAGGGACAGGTTTTATTTGAAGGTACTCTCCAGGGAGCTCTTTCATCCGGAATTCCACAAATCGATGATTTTTTTGAAAAAGGACATGGAAAATGAATCCCGCAATTAGAAAATTTTTAACCTATGCCAGACCGTATCGTTGGTGGATTGCTGGTGCAACCCTGTGCGGACTCTTGAAATACAACATTCCTGTTCTTTTTCCCTGGATTTTAAAAGATGTAATCAATGCATTGCTATATACTGATAAAACAAATGTTTCTGAGATTCATATCAAGATGCTTGCTCTGATTTTAATCTATTTGTTCTGGGCGGTCATTACTTTTTATCGTTCCTATCTTGCTGATCAGGCCGGACAACGCATGATCTTTGACCTGCGACATGACCTGTTTGTGCACCTGCAAAGGATGTCTCTGGGTTTTTATGAAAAACGCCAGGTCGGTTCCATTGCATCGCGTTTGCTGGGAGACATTAATGTGGCCCAAAACTTTGTGGGCGCTGCTTTTACCAACACTATCATGGACCTGAGTTCACTGTTGTTGATTTCAATCTTATTATTTAAGATGAACTGGCACCTGGCTATGGTGGCGCTGGCCATTTTTCCTTTATATGTCATTTTAAACAAACGTTTTAAAAAACGCATACGAGCCACCAGCAAATTAGCTCAACAAAAAATGGAAGAAATCGCTGGAGATGTACACGAAAAATTAGGGGGCATGTCCATCATTCAATCGTACACACTGGAAAAAACCGCTGAGCAGCAGTTTGTGCGGGAGAATCATCAATATCTTCTTTACCGCATTGCCAACATTAAAAACAATGCACTGGCGGCTTCCATCATTGGGTTTTTGACTTCCATTGCACCGGTTCTGGTGGTATGGTACGGTGCCATGCAGGTCATTCATAAAAATTTGACTGTCGGAGAGCTGGCCGCCTTTTATGCCTATCTGGGCATGTTTTATCAACCATTGAACCGCTTAACCGACCTTAATATCCTGCTTGCCAACTCACAGGCGGCTATTGAAAGGATATTCGAAGTATTTAATACTTCTCCGGAAATTGCGGATCGGCCTGAGGCTCGTGAAATAAAGATTGAAAGAGGGGAAATTGAATTTAAAAATATAAGCTTTGGTTATGTACCTGAATGGAAGGTGCTTAAAAATATTTCGTTAACCATTCCAGCCCAAAGTGTGGTTGCGCTGGTGGGACGAAGTGGGGCCGGCAAATCCACCCTGGTGAAATTGATTTCTCGCTTTTATGATGTTCAGGATGGCGTTATTATCATCGATGGGGTGGATATTCAGGATTTTAAAATCAAAAGCTTACGTCGCCAGATTGCCATGGTGCCCCAGGAACCCATCTTATTTTCCGGCACCATCTATGACAACATTACCATGGGCAAGCCCGGCGCTCGGATGGAAGAGGTAGAGGAGGCCGCTCGCCTGGCGAATGCTCTCAATTTCATTAAACGGTTACCCCAGGGATTTCATACACAGATCGGGGAAGGGGGCGTAGCCCTCTCAGGAGGGCAGCGCCAGCGTATTGCCCTGGCACGGGCTTTCCTGAAAAATGCCCCTATTCTAATCCTTGACGAAGCCACCTCCTCGCTGGATTATGAATCGGAGCAGCTCATCCAGGAAGCCTTGCGTCGTCTCATGTGGGGACGTACCACATTGATCATCGCTCACCGACTTTCAACCATTACATCTGCAGATTTAATCGTGGTTCTGGAAGATGGTCGGATCGTGGAAATTGGAAAGCATCAGGACCTCATGACCAATTCCCATGGCATTTACCGCCGTCTGTGGCAGGCCATGAGCACTTCAGAAGCCTTTACAATGTTTGCATAGCCATGTCTATGTATTTCGTACTTGACAATGTGCCCGAATTATATTAAAATGAATTGTAATGTTTAAATAATCTATCAGATTTAGTTTATGAAAAAATCGGAAGAATTTGAATTTTGGGGTAAGACGGCTATTGATTTTGCAAAATTAACGTATGCCGGTGGACTGTTATTTGCTGTTACATAT
>CAZMEG010000515.1:0-2915 GCA_964565205.1 uncultured Cytophagia bacterium | reverse complement strand
CCGGCCAGTTGGTCTTATTTAGTGAGATCTGAAAAAAAAATGGGTAAAGTCCTCAACATATTTTGCTTGATTTAGTTACAACTTTTTCATAAATAAAACACATTGAATATTAATTTGAGGAAGATATGCACAAAAAAATAATTTTCCTGCTACTTTTTATCTATTTTTCTTCAGGTCTCGCACAATCGGAACGGGACACGGCTCTTCAACAAATTATGAAATTGTTTGGTGGGCGATGGATTGGGAAAGGAACTTCGCCAAGCGGAGAAAAAATTGTTTCCACATTAAATTTCTCCTGGACGTTAAATCATAAATTTATTAAGGTGAAGAACGAGCTTAAACGGGGAAAGAAAAATGTGCTGGTAGCTGAGGCCACCTATGGTTGGCATCCAGTTCTGCGACAGGTGCTGTTCTGGTCTTTTGATCAGGATGGTAGTATCCATGAAGGTTCGGCAAAAATAGAAGGCCAGGCCCTGGTTCATGAATGGCGTGCTATACAGGGGAATGGGCGTATTCAGGATTTTCGCTCCCGGTTACGTTTACTGGACAAAAACAATGCACAGCTCACCGTGGAAGAACCTCAAAAACAGGGGTGGGTGACAATTTTCCAAATTAAGTACACACGGGCTAATTAATTAATCTTGCATTATTCTTAAATTTTTATTTAAAAGAAGTTGAGTTTACATGTACTCAAAACAAAAAAATCTCCACGTATGGCTTTTTGTCTGGATTGCTTTATTGATTAGTTGCGGTACCACTAAAAAATATAAGATTGAGAAAGAGACCGGTCGGGCGGGCTATGGAGTTACACAGATGGAAAACAATCTCCTGAGCAGCAACCATACCGATAGTGTCAAAGTTTACCTCAACGCACAACGGGTACTGATTGGTAAAAAAGTTTATTACAATCTAAATGTACATTATCAGGGCAATGATTGGCTTAAGATTAAAAGCGGTCCTTCATTGATTCTCGTTGTCGATGGTCAGCAAATGCAATTTTCCTGTCCAGAAAGTGCCATGCAGCGCAGTCGCAATATTTTTTCACGAAAAGCACATGAAGAAGCCAATTATGAAGTCAGTTTGGAGGATTTACAGAAAATAGCTCAGGCTGAGAGCGTTCGAGTTAAAATTTTTGGACACAATGGAAGCATTGAATGTACTTTCACCCCCGACAATTTTCGCCGCTTTCAAGAGTTTTTAAAGTTGAAACATGAGAAATAAGTTAACCGGCCTCAGGTTGCCTTTGTGCCGTTGAATAATTTGAATGGTCTAAAATCTGGACAATTTGAAGAAATCAGGTAGCGATTTCTCACCAAGTATCGAACTTGCTAAGAGTTCCCCTACGGCCGGACCGTGCTTGAAACCATGGCCCGAGCCACCACCTGCAATCCACAGATTTTCAGCCTGAGGATGCTGGTCAATAATGAAGTGGTGATCCGGGCTGTTTTCGTACACACAGGCCAGGGCTGTTAGCAATGGAGCGCCTTTGAGTGCCGGAAAACGTAATTCTAAATATTTGCGCGCCAACTTAAATTCTTCATGTGACGGTTTCCTTTCATCGGTAGTTGGATCAATGGGATCTCCCCGGGTGTCATCAGCAATTTTGAATCCGTATCGTCCATCCCCAGGTATGCCATACCAGATTCTTTCCCCAAAGTCTATCCACACGGGGAGGTTTTTGTCAACAAATCGGAGATCGCCCGGTGGGATGCCAAAGTAAATGACCGTCTGTCGGGTTGGTCTGATGAGGGGACCAAGGACATCGGGGAAAATTTTACCGAGCCACGAGCCACAGGCAAATACATAGTGATCGGCTTCCAATTTTGAACCATCGGAAAGGATCACATCACGAAGCCTGTTCCCCTTGATGGTACCAGGTTTTACCGATAATTGCAAATATTTACCCCCTTCAGCAAGGAAGCCATCAAGCACTACCTTGCAGGCACGCCTTGCCTCAATATATCCGGCCTTTTCTTCATAAAAAATCCATTTGACCCCCTCGAAATTTATCTGTGGAAAACGTTTTTGCGCGCTTGTGAGAGAGAGTTCATCACATTTGAAACCATATTTTTCAAGAAACGGTAAGGAAGCTCTCACAAATTCATCATCATTTTGTAGCATCCATAAAGCGCCGGTACGCGTGAAAAGCTTTTGTTTCCAGCGCTTTTCGTTTTGGCGCCAGATCTGTTGAGAGCGGGCTACCATCTTTACATAAATTTGATCTTTACCGTAAATGGCCCGAATAACGCGGGTAATTCCACTGGAACTTGCGCGTTGATTACCCGGACCCCAGGCATCGACCAGTGTAACCCGGGCACCTTTTCGCAGCAGATGGAGAGCTGTCCAGCCACCGAAAGCGCCAGCCCCAACCACCACCACTTTGGGCATCGTAGCGGGGCTCCCGATTAGGGGGGTCTCCACAGGTTTTTTTCTTTTGAAAAAAGTGAGCGCTTGAACAGGACTACTAATACAGGAGAATAACAACCCTGTCTTTAAAAAAGCACGACGAGAAATTTTCTTTTGATTATTTGAGTTGAGCTTTTTCATCTTCTCTTTTTGCGGTTATTTTATTTGTTAAAAATTTCCATCTCGGAAGCCACACCCGATAATGATGAAAATAAATCTATTCTTTTTTGAAAGTCATTCTTAGCACGTAAATCGCTGATCCCAACTCTCGGCAACAAACCTGATGTGTGAAGAATCTCCACTACATTCCAAAGTCCCAAGCTGTCGTTCTGTAAGAATCTTTTTATTGCAACGATTGTTCTGTGTTTTATACTCACATTTTTCTAAATCATAAAAAGATGCTTTTCAGTATGATAGTTTTGAGGATGCCAATGTAAATCCCAATTTAACAAATCCCAAATCCCAGAATGTGTTGGGATTTGTTGATCGGGATTTGGGATTTCTTGACT
>CAZMEG010000514.1:0-2943 GCA_964565205.1 uncultured Cytophagia bacterium | reverse complement strand
ATTGCTGGTGTGCATCAGCTTTTAAATGTTTCTAAACAGGGAGAGGTAATTTTTTTAGAAGATCTATTCACGGGTAAGAAAATACGCGCGCAACTGCATAGAGAAAAAATTCAGGAATTGCAAAACCTTATTTTGACCAATTACTTCTTTCAACTTGGAGACCGCTATATCAACGATCATATTGCCGATGCTTTTTTTTACACCATTCAGGTAAGTCTTGCTGGTAAATCTAAAACTGTGCAAACAAATTATTACGGGGCACCTCAGAATCTCAAAAATATTGTTGATGCCATTGTTCAAGTCATCCAACAGCTTAAAACTACAGGTCTTGAATTAACCCTGAGCCTGAGTAAAGATCAAATTCGGGTGGGAGAGGAAGTAGAATTAACCTTACATGTAACCAATAAAAGTGGCAGACCTCTGGGGTTGCATTTTACTTCGGGACAAATTTTTGATTTCTACGCTCAACCAATCATTCACGGAGTGGTTCAACCGGATTCCATAACGTGGAATTGGGCCCATGACAAGGCCTTCATTCAGATTCTTCGGGATGAAATTTTACAACCGGGTGAAGCAAGAAACTTTCAGGTTACCTGGGATGGACGCAATAATGATGGCCGGCAGGTAAGCGGTGAATTTTTAATGGGTGCGGAACTGGTTTCCACACCCGGGGGTAGTCCGGCAGGACAACGGTTAACAATTGTTGAACGCCCGTAGTAAATCAAGTTAAAATTGTGAAGCACATTCCACCTATAGTCTTCATAATTACAATAGGGCTGGTGAGATTTCCGGGATGTGAGAGTGATCTCACCCAGCCAGACCTTTCAGGCGTGTGGGGCGGACCCCATATTGAGCTGCATGTACTGGGCGATTCAGCCAGCGTGGAATACGACTGTGCCCACGGAACCATCCAGGAACCTCTGCGACCTGACAGACGTGGCCAATTTTCAGCTCAAGGAATACATGTGCTGGAGCATGGTGGTCCCGTACGTGAAGGGGAACCGCTTGATAAGCACCCGGCAAAATATAAGGGCTGGACAGACGGGCAAACTATGACCCTGAGCATTATTCTTACCGACACAGGGGAACCTGTGGGGACTTTTAAGCTAACCCGAAACCAGGCAGGTAAGCTCATGAAATGTCTTTAGAAATAGTACCATGAGTTATAAATGGTTAATTTTAATCCTATTAAGTTCGATTTTAACTTGCTGCTCACTTTTTTCTGATAACAAAGCTATCTATGAAGGGTTTTATGCAGCAGGGTTTGAAATTAATTCCTTCGAACCGTGTAATACCAATGAACGGTGGTGGATAGTACCGGGCAACAAAAAGGCAGTAGATCAACTTTTAGAGGGATATTTCACAATTATTGAGCAGCAACCTGTTCGTGTATATGTTCGTTTACTGGGTCGACCAAGTAAAAAAGGTAAGTATGGGCATCTTGGCGAATACGAACGTGAATTTGAGCTTGATGCCGTCCTGGAACTACGCCCTGCTCAGGAAAAAGATTGCGCAGGTAAGTAATTTTAAATCTAAGGACTCTTTATCGAAAAGAAGATCAATTGACAGTATAAATTAATAATTTTAAAAGGACCAAGGGAGTACTGGACTGTTGGATTAATGGAAAGGTTTTTCAATACTCCAGTCATCCATCACTCCAATACTCCTGACACCTGATTGCAGAAATAAATTTTAAAAATTTTACCAATTCTTCAGGTTAATTTTAAATAAGGAGGCTTTAACCATGTGGTATCGTTTAAAGATATTGATGTTTTTAAGCTTCCTGCCCTTGATTTTGGTGCAATGCGAGCACAGTCCCACATCATTTCAAGTTCGCGAATTGACCCCTCTTGAAAAACGTTTGGTGGATTCCGGTAATCAGTTCGGCTGGAACCTTTTTAAAAAGCTGGCTGCAGAGAAAAAGGATAAAAATGTGTTCATTTCTCCGCTCAGTGTTTCCCTGGCCCTGGGCATGACCCTGAACGGTGCTGATGGTGAAACTCGAACCGCCATGGAGCAAACCCTGGGTGTGGCAGGCATGAGTCCTACCGAAATTAACGAATCCTATCAAAGTCTTATGCACTTCCTGCTGTCACTGGACCAGCAGGTCGATTTTCGCATAGCCAATTCTATCTGGTACCGTGAAGGATTACCAGTCGTTCAGGAGTTTGTGCAAATTAACCAGCGATACTTTAACGCGCTGGTGCAGGCGCTGAACTTTGCCGATTCCCAGGCTTTGCAGATTATTAATAACTGGATAAAAGAAGCGACTAATGGCCGTATAGATAAAATGATAGATCATATTGAGAGTGGGACTGTAATGTTCCTGGTCAATGCCATTTACTTTAAAGGTATATGGTCCAACCAATTCGATCCGAAAAACACCAAGGATGACTTTTTCAAGCTACCTGATGGCACACAGGAGTCCATTAAAATGATGCATCTTTCTGATAACTTACTTTATGCAGAAAATGAAATGGCCCAGATTGTAGAGCTGCCTTATGGAAATGGTTTTTTTAGCATGGTTGTAGTGCTGCCTCAGCCTGAAATTAGCTTAGATTCGTTGATATCTCACCTAGATCCCCGGATATGGCAAAGCTGGATTGCCACTTTGCAAGAGAAGCATATAAACCTTTTTCTACCTAAATTTAAAATTACATATAAGGATACCCTGAATGAGGTTCTTAAAGCTCTTGGTATGGCGGTGGCTTTTCAAGCCGGCCGGGCGAATTTTCGAAAAATGATCGAGAGTTCCTTCGATGGCAATCTATACATTTCAAAGGTGTTACATAATACTTTTGTACAGGTGGATGAAGAGGGTACGGAAGCCGCGGCTGTGACGGTGGTACAAATGGGAATAACGGCAGTGCCAAAAGTGGTCATGCGGGTTGATCGACCCTTTTTGTTTGCCATTCGAGAGAGACATTCCGGCACAATTATTTT
>CAZMEG010000513.1:0-2944 GCA_964565205.1 uncultured Cytophagia bacterium | reverse complement strand
TCGATTTCGTCAGACCAATAAAATTCTCAATAATCTATTGATGGTTACGCAAAACTCTGAAACTCCTCCATTTCGTATTAAAAAATAAAAGCATAATGCTCAGGAGGTTAAAAACCCATGATTATAAAAATGCATAAATTTTCAGTACTTATTGTACTATTAGCTCTTTTTTGCGGTACGGGTTTGAATTTTGCTCAAAGAGTTCATCCTTTTGATGAAACCCGTATGAATCGGGATTTAAACATAATGGAAAGCATATTAGAAAAACTTCTCATGGGGACCAAACCCTTTGTGCCATTTTACTCAAAAGTTCGTGGCTATTATTTAGAAAATTATGGGGTTTTGTTTCAGATTAATTTCTCCGGTTCAAGTTTTTTTATTATCCAAAATGAAAAATTGAAACGACAGATGGAAGTTGTGAAAAAACAAATGGAATCCCTCAAATTAAGATTAAAAGGGGAAACCGTGGAAGTGAATACCGAGAATGAAAAAGCTACTGAAGAGGATTCCATCAACAAACAATTAGCCATGATCAAAGAAGGGATCATTGAATTTTTTGCCAGTTATGCGGATGCCATCGGGCAATTACAACCTTCGGACCGTATTTCGGTGCTCATTAATTTTGGCAATTTTTCAGATCTACAAATATTCTCACTGTCTGGCGGTAGTATAAAAAAATATTCAAGCCTGCCTTCCTTACTTGTGGCCACCATCAAAAAGGGTGATCTCATAGCTTATCGCCGGGGGCAAATCAGCCAAAAAAGTTTTCAAAAACGCATCCATTTTCAGGAAAGGGCTGATGATGATTTAATGGCAAAAAACATTGCCATCATGGCCAACATTCTGGATGCTGCACTGGATGAAAAATATTATAAAGAATTTGGTTCTTCCGGAAAAACCCGTGGCATTTATCTGGACGATCTGGGGGTCATGTTTTTTATGGAAGTGGAATTTACCGGCGATTATGTCAGGCATATAAAACCTTTATTTATAGACTCAGAAGAATCTAACAAAAATACAGGCAAGGAACAGATCCAAAAGACATTAAAGAAATTTCAAAAGGCCCTTGTTGAATTGATCGGGGATTACAGTCATACACTGCACACTTTGAAACCGAATGAGCAGGTAATCGTGGCGGTGGATTTTGAAAAACTATTATTTACTGATGAGATTCCAGCCCGTTATATTATAAAAATACGAAAAAGCGATCTGGATCGATATAATCGTGGTCGCATTAATCTTGATCTGCTGATGAAACGCAGTAAGATCATGGAATATTACTATTAAAAACTCTTTTAAATTCCTTCTCATACTCTTCGACTATAGAACGTCCCGACTCCCCGCTTAAGCGACTCCTGAAAATGTACAATAAATTTTCATAGTACCATTTTTGAGCTTCTTTGGGTCTGTTAAATATCTGCCAGATGGCTTCGCCAATTCTCTGGCGATCTTCATGAATAGAACGCAGGTTATCCAGCTTATCAGCACAGGTAACCCAGAGCACTTCAAGAGGCGCCGTTTTAAGATATTCCATGGTATGTTGCTTGCGTTTCTCCCACGGATCCGACTTTCGAGGCTCAGATGCACCCTGCACAATTTTAGCTATCCTTGCGCCAAATTCTTTTTGAATTTGCTTTAGGGTAACTTCTGTATCTTCCACCGTATCATGCAAAATACCTGCTATCACAATTTCTTCAGGGCATTCGTATTCGATTAGAATTTTCGCTACTGCCAGAGGGTGAATAATATAGGGCACGCGAGACCCTTTTCTGAACTGTCCGGAATGTGCCCGAACAGCAAACTCTATGGCTTTAAATAAATTCTTACTCATCTGAAATTCTTAAAACAGCCGCTCCGTTAATTTTACCGGATTTTAATTGAATTAAAGCTTCATTGGCTTGCTCTAAAGAATATTCTTCAGGATGGGTTTTCAGTGGGATCTCCGCAGCCAGTTGCAGAAGCTCTCTCCCATCCTCTCGTGTGTTTGCCGTGACACTGCGGAGATTTCTTTCATAGAATAGATATTTCATATAATCCATTTCAGGGATTGGGGTCATATAAATGCCGGCAATGGCACACGTCCCCCCTTTTTCTAAATTTTCCAGAGCGGGAAGCACCAGATGTCCCACCGGCGCAAAAACAATGGCGCTATGGACTTTATGAGGAGGCTTTTCATCCGCAGTTCCAACCCAGGTAGCCCCCATATCTTTAGCAAGTTGCTGATGGTTTAAATTATGACTGAACACATAGACTTCACAGTCCCAGTAGAGCGCAATCTGGATGACTATGTGGGCTGAAGCTCCAAAACCGTACAGGGCCAATCGTTGCCCTTTTTGCACTTCACTGCGTTTCAAGGCACGGTAACCTATAATTCCAGCACAAAGGAGCGGAGCGATATCTGGTGCGTTAACACCGGACGGGATAGGATAAACGAAATCCGCTGGCGCTACCAGATATTCTTCATATCCACCATTAACGTCGTAACCTGTAAAAACGGGAGTGTCACACAGATTTTCCCGACCCTGGCGACAGTATTCACAGACTCCGCAGGTTTTATGTAACCACGCTACCCCCACCACATCTCCTTCTTTCAGTCTGGTAACTTCCGGGCCCACTTGCTCTACTCGACCTACTACTTCGTGTCCGGGTACCACAAGATCGCGATGTGGAGGAAGCTCGCCCTCGACAACATGCAGGTCGGTTCGACAAACTCCACAAACATCAACCTTTATGAGAACCTCCCCTTTCCCTGGTTTCGGTTTAGGGAGTTCAATCAGTTTCAGTGGAGTTTGTTCAACAGGTGCCGGTTTTTTAACCGCCATAGCTTTCATGAGTTATCTCCCATCTTTTGAAGGTCATAGGGTCTCAAAAAACTCATAAGTTGTTAATAATATTGAATTTTAAAAAATGCCTTTTACGCTGTTTTCCTCCTACTCTGTAACTC
>CAZMEG010000512.1:0-2954 GCA_964565205.1 uncultured Cytophagia bacterium | reverse complement strand
CTCTCAACACCGTTGAGGAGGAAGAAAGAGCTTTCAGTTTGACCACCGGATTGATAGCCAGGGTAATCAAAGATCGCTTATTTTTTGGTGCAGTGTTGCATTTGCGCCCTGCTTTTGAATTAACCGGCCAGACCTTTTTGCCATCTTATCAGGTAGGGGAGCGACAACTTCCTTCTATGAATGCCAGCAAAGAACGCTTTCTGTTTACAGTACCCGATTCCTATGGCTTTGGTTTCTACTTTATCGGGAACCCACGCTTACATTTCGCCATGGATGTTTTTCGCATCGAATATTCCGATATGCTCAACGGGCATGATTTGAACATCGTTGCCGATGATGTCTTCAATCCACAAACGGGCCAATTTGAGGATCCCGATGGAGCCCCTGACCTGACCGTGGAAGATGCCTACGAATTCCACTTTGGTTTTGAATACCTGTCCAGATGGCCCCGGCTCGGTCTGGTCCCACTCAGATTTGGCATTTATAATGACCCCGGACATCGAATCCATGCCATCCAGAATGACCCTGATTTGAAGCGACTGTACCCCAGAGCACCATCCCGTGTACATTTCACTTTCGGATTGGGATTTTTAATTAGCAGTAATTTGAAATTAGATGGCAGTTTTAACCTGTCAAAAAATGGCCTGGAAATGATTGGTTCCACATTGATTACCTTTTCTTTTAAATGAAATATGATGAAAGTCCTTTTAGCTATTGGTTTGCTGGTTTTTGCAATCTCCGGGGGGATTGCGCGGGCAGACGAATGGGACGAAAATTATGAACTGGGTAAAGAAGCGCTGGAACGAGGGGACTGGCAGAAGGCCATACAGCATTTCCAGACGGCTATTGAGTCAAAATCCAAACCGGACCCCCAGGCTACCACCTCCAGCCTGAAGCTGGTAGAATATTTGCCCTATTTTTATCTTGCACAGGCTTATTTGTTTAGCGGGAATTACGAGGAAGCTCTGAAAAACTTTAAAACCTCCCAGCGCTTTGGCGCCATCAATCAAACAGCTCAGAAAAAAAGATTACAAACCTTTCTTGCTTTAGCCACAAAATTAAAACGCCTGCAGAAACTTGAGAAATCTGCCCGGAAACCAAATCTGGTGGATGAAACCCGCCTGCAACAACTGGAGAAATGGATGAGTGCGGGGCAAATAAAACGGGCTGCTGAGCTTCTTTCAAAGTTAAAAATGAATTTTCCGGGTGATTCAAGGTTGCGCGTTTATGAAAAGTGGTTACAGTCTGTCCGGCAAAGCGTGGCAAGTTCTCCACCATCGGAGCCTTCAAATCAGGATGAGCTACGATTTCAAAAGGCTCTTAACCTGTATCTTCTTGGCCAGTACGATCAGGCGTTAGAAGCATTTCACGCCATAGCTGCCAGTAATCCTGATTTCCCGGTTATCCAAAACTGGATTAATAAAACCGTATCCGAAAAGGGGCGTCTGGTCGGTAGCGACAAAATAAAAGAAACTACTCCTCCTCCCCGGGTAATCGAAACCGTGATTAAAACAACCACCGCCCCCGTATTTGCCATTCGTTTTCCTTCACAAAAAGTCAGCGAAACCCGTTCTGACCATCTTGAAATCGTCGGACAGGTGGGTGATGATCAGGGAATCGCCCGCATTGAAATCATTCTGAACGGACAGCAATTAATGGATCCGCAGGGCAATCCTGTATCTATTCAACCCGAAGCAGAGCAGAATCCACGAAAATTTGACTTTTCTACCCGGGTGCCTTTACGAATGGGAGAAAATCAGGTGGTGCTGGCAGGGTATGATCAGGATGAAAACCAGCATATCACCCAGGAAATCTTCACCGTATTGCGCAAACCACCCCTGTATAAAACGACGGCCTTTAATATATCGGTGGGAGCTGTTCTTTTTCTGGCGGTGGGGAGTATTTTTGTAACCAGAGCCATCAAATATCGCATTGCCATAGTCAATAAGTACAATCCGTACATAGCCGGTTCGCCCATTCGCACCGATGAGATGTTTTTTGGCCGGGAAAAGCTGATAAAACGCATTCTGAATACGCTGCACAATAACAGCATCATGCTATATGGTCCAAGAAGGATTGGGAAGACCTCGTTGCAACATCAATTGAAGCGCTGTCTGGAAGAACTGAACGATCCTGAATATCATTTCATTCCGGTGTTAATTGATCTCCAGGGCACCACCGAATCCCGTTTCTTTGCCACACTCATGGAAGACATTCTTGAAGTATGCCTTTCGCAACTCAATGGCAAGATTACTCTGGATTTTTATGAGAAAAAAGCCCACTACACCAGTCGAGATTTCTCTCGTGATTTAAAAAGGATTTTAGATGTTTTAAAAACTAAAACCAGCAAACAGTTGAAACTTGTGCTGTTAATTGATGAGGTGGACGAGCTGAATAAATACAGTGATCAGACCAATCAGAAATTGCGCAGCGTATTCATGAAGACCTTTGCTGAAAATCTGGTGGCTGTCATGTCGGGGGCCTACATTCGAAAAACCTGGGAAAGTGAAGGTAGTCCGTGGTACAATTTTTTTGAAGAAATCGAGCTACCACCTCTGGAGCGACCCGAAGCCGAAGCCCTGATCCGTACGCCGGTGAAAGGTATTTTCAGTTATGAAGATGAGGCGGTAGAAAAAATCATAAAATACAGTGAATGCAGGCCATATACAATTCAAAGATTTTGCATTAATGTGATTAATCGCATTATCGAACAAAAACGTCGCCGGGTAACCGCACAGGATGTGGAAGCGGTGAAAAAAGTTGTGTTTCAACCCAGTCAGCTTATATCTAACAGCTAAACGCTAAAAGCTTCTTTAAGCCGATTTGATTTCGAGATTTGGAGTATAAATTTCGGTTTTCTCTTTCAAAATCCGCAATGGCTATGGCCGATACAGCCAGGCTTCCGTGGTCGGCTGAATTCGGTCATCGTAACCGCCCGCAATAAGGACCAGACC
>CAZMEG010000511.1:0-2956 GCA_964565205.1 uncultured Cytophagia bacterium | reverse complement strand
GGACGAAAATTAATTTTCAGGCTCAATCTTAATCGTTGCTATTTTCATCGAAATATTTTAATTTCACATCAATGTAAGAGGAGAGTCCCATGCCGTATGAATTTCATACTAAACGGAAAATAGAATTTGCCGATACCGACCAGGCCGGCATTTGTCATTTTGCCCGTTTTTTTGTTTTCATGGAAACCGCAGAGCATGAATTTTTGAATTCGCTGGGAACCAGTGTTTCCACAGAACTTGATGGAAATAAAATCGGCTGGCCCCGGCTGGCAGCATCGTGTGAGTATCTCAGTCCTGCCCGATTTGAAGACATCCTTGATATTCATCTAATGGTGGCACGTAAAGGGACCAAATCCATTACATACAAATTCATTTTTACCCGCGATAACACAGTTATTGCCCGGGGGCAAATGACCTCGGCTTGTTGCATCTGTAATCCGGGCAAGCCCATTACGGCCATCCCCATTCCGTCTTCTCTGGCGAGCCAAATTCAGGAAGCTCCAGAATAATTTGTAACTTTTGAAAGGAGGTTTATCATGAAAAGGAATTTAATTTTTTATATAATGATGATTTTGTTGATGATGCAATCCTTAAATTGTCGCAAGAAGGCTGAAGAACCCACCGGCGTTAAAGAAACTGAGCCCGCAACTAAAAGTGAACAAAAGTTAGAGAAAAAGCCAACGGAAGGCGAAAAGTTTACCAAAAGTATTGAAGACCTCTTTAATGAGTTAAAGAAACAGGAGCGTAACCTGCGGGCCCGTGAAGAAACCTTGCAACGAATCACCGAAGAATTAAATGCAAGAAATGCAGAGATTACAAAAAAAGAACAGGAATTACGAAACAAAGAAATTGCCTTGCTGGAGAAGGAAAAACAACTTCTCGAAAAAGAGAAAACACTCAACCAAAAAGCTCGTTCCTTTCGTTTGCACCAGGTTGTGGCTTACGGAGTTTTCATTCTCGGCCTGGCTTTAATTGTGTTAAGTTTCGCCAGGTTCACCAGAAAATCCGGGTCTTCGGCAGAAAAAGAACCCATCAAGAGTGAGGATCAGGTGAAAAAGACCCAGACAAAAGCAAAGACCGACGATAGTAAAACCGGGGAGAAAAAAGAAAGCGAGAGTAAAGATTCTGATAAAGAAACAAATTAATTCCTGAACTTGAATAATTCGTAAAACTTTTAATTAATGATTAGGTATCAGGAGTAATGTAGTAATGGAGTACTGGATGACTGATAAAACCCTTACCAATTACTTCAACACTCCATCAATCCATTACTGGTTAATTAATCCTTTGTGAATTATGAACTTATATTACCAACTGATCTTCTTTTTCAATTAAGTTTATGAATAATGCAAGTGAATCAATGATCCAACCCAAATAGAATAACGGGAAATAAACCATGCGATTTAGTACAGCTTTACGACAGCCCACCAGAAGGCGGCTGGAAAGATTGGGTCAGGCTGATATTCTGGTGGGGATTCCTTGTTTCAATAATGAGTCCACAATTGCTCATGTAATAAAAACTGTGGAAAATGGCTTAAGTTTACACTTTCCCGAGTGTCGATGTGTGGTCATGGTCGCCGATGGGGGCTCGGTGGATGATACACGGGAAGAAGCCGAGGAACTCGAACATAGCCCATGGATTGAGCGCATAATCTGCATTTATCGAGGAATTCCGGGTAAAGGCTCTGGAGTGCGAGCTATTTTTGAAGCCGCTAATCTATTACAGACACGAGCCTGTGTTTTATTCGATGCCGACTTGAGATCCATTACTCCGGACTGGGTTAAATGCATGGTAGACGGGATCTTCCATGATAGTTATGATTTTATTGCACCATATTACATTCGCTACAAATATGATGGTACCATAACCAACAATATCGTCTACAACTTGACCCGGGCACTTTATGGGTATCGGGTTCGTCAACCAATAGGCGGAGACTTTGCTTTCTCCAAGAAAATGATCGAAAAATATATAGCTCAGGATGTCTGGGAGACCGATGTAGCGCGTTTCGGGATTGATATCTGGTTAACAACCACCGCCATTGTAAACAAAGCTAAAATTGCGCAGGCCCAATTAGGTGTGAAAATTCATGATGTAAAGGAGCCTGCCGAAGCTTTAGCCCCCATGTTTAATCAGGTGGTTTTCACCCTATTTTCTTTAATGGAAGAACATGAACACGTGTGGAAGAAAGTTAAAGGAAGCCATCCCACTCCAATTATTGGAATTCCTCTAAAAGTAGAACCTCAACCTTTTACCATAAATGTTCCTGAGTTGATCGAAGAATTTAAAATAGGTTATTTAAATTACAAAGAAGTCTGGAAAAAAATTATTGCACCACAAAACTGGCAAATAATCGAAGACCTTTACAGTAAAGAAGACAGTGATTTTTTAATGAATATAGAAAGCTGGGCTATCATACTCTATGATCTTGCAGCCGCTTTCCATCACTGGCGGGGCAATCGGCGTTTAATGGTGCGACTCATGACCCCACTTTATTTTGCCCGGGTAGCTTCTTTTGTCAACCAAACTTTAAATATGAGCAATGAAGAAACCGAAGCGTTAGTGGAGGAACAGGCTGAAATTTTTGAAAAAAACAAAGATTATCTCATCGCCCGCTGGGAAGAAAATATAGATTATTATGGGGACTAAAACAATCCCTGCTCATTTACCGCAGGTAATCATGGTGGCTGCCGAGTGTCGGGATTTAGCTAAAGTGGGCGGACTGGGTGATGTCATACGGGATTTGTCAGCAGCAATTCATGCCCTGGGTATCCCCACAAAAATTATTATGCCATATTACGAAAGCATTCAATGTACCCCAAAATACATGCGAGAGTTATCAGTTATTTTTAACCATGCAGAAAATGCTGTCAAAGTCTTTGTCTATGACCTGGATAATGTAGAGGTATTTTTACTGCAAAATATGGATTTTTTTGGTGGAGATTATGGTGAGGT
>CAZMEG010000510.1:1981-2958 GCA_964565205.1 uncultured Cytophagia bacterium | reverse complement strand
ACTGTGTAAGATCATGTCTGGCTTTGCCATGTTTACTAAAAACATCGGGCAGTAGTAACCCTCGGTGAAGACGCATTCGGACTGATTTTTTGAATTTTCGACAGTCTCCGAGGGTATTATTTTCCAAATTTTTACTTAGCACTTACTCCATCCACAATGATAACAGACCACGCAACCGGTTTCGTGGGTGAGCGTTGCACCGCAATCGGGACAGGTGGTAAAACCGCCATTGCTGGTGACGGGTACAATCGATGGAGTGGATTTTGATTCTCCTTCGATCGTACTGGCTGGCTGTCCATTTCTTTCTGTATAAAGGGTGGATTTGGTCGGTGTACCTTCCTTCTTTGGCTCCGATTTTTTGATCTTTCCGGTACGAATGAGATACCGTTCTAAGGCTTTGCCAATGGCATCCGGGGTGGATAGAATGAGTTCACCATTTTCCCAGACCGGCGCAGGCCCGGAAATGCCTTTCAATTGCTCAATAATTTCCATGGGATCGATATAGGAGCGCAAAGCCAGGGAAATGAGCCGGCTGATGGCCTCGGTTTGTGCAGCGGCGTTTCCTCCAGCTTTACCGATAGTGGAGAAGACTTCACAGACCCCGTAATCGTCTTCGTTGATGGTGACATAGAGATTGCCTTCCCCGGTTCGAATGCGTTCGGTCATGCCTTTGGTGATTTTCGGTCGGGTACGGGGGCGACGACCACCAATGCCCAAAGGAGTCTCGGCCCGGGCGGACTTTTCGGTTTGTAATATCCCTTCTCGACTGCCCTCACGATATACTGTAATTCCTTTTAAACCGGCCTTGTAAGCCGTGATGTAGATATTCGCTACCGTTTCAACGCTAACATCCTCAGGCAAATTTACTGTAGACGAAATGCTGCTGTCCACGTATTTTTGAATCACTCCCTGCATTTTCACCCTGAAATAAGGATCGATTTGGTGGGCGGTGACCACGTACTCGGGTAAGTTCTCGT
>CAZMEG010000510.1:0-1971 GCA_964565205.1 uncultured Cytophagia bacterium | reverse complement strand
GGCGGTCGAACCAGAAGGCCCGGCTGGCCCGCATCACCAGCGGATGGTACACCGTGTATTCCCGGAAAGTCTCGCCATCAGGATTTTTCACCCGGCGCTTGTAACTGGTACAAAAGATCGGCTCAATGCCTGAAGTAGTTTCGGCCACAATAGATCCGGTGCCTACCGGGGGTACCGTCAAAAGCGTGCTGTTACGGATGCCATGCTTTTTAATCTGTTCTTTGAGCTGCTTTGGTAGGGATTTAACGAATTTGCTCTGGCTGTAACCTCTCCAATCGAAAAGCGGGAAGGCGCCCTTTTCTTTAGCCAGCTCAATGGAGGCTTCATAGCAGGCATCACGGATGGTTCGCATGATCTTTTCGGCCATCTGCAGCGCTTCTTCCGAATCATATTTGATTTTCATCAGGACAAAGGCATCGGCGAGACCGGTGATACCAATACCAACCCGTCGATCAGCCGCTACCGCCTTTTTAATCTTTTCCAGGGCATGATTTTCCATATTATAGTCAATGACATCGTCCATGAAGCGGGTGGCAATGCGGGTCACTTTCGCCAGTTCTTCAAAATCGAAGGTCCCGTCTTCTTTAACAAATTTGGTTAAATTGAGATTGCCAAGATTGCAGGCGGTATAGGCGGCCAGGGGTTGTTCGCCACACGGATTGGTACTGCAAAGGGGAGCGGCATATTCCACATTGTGATAATCCCGCATGGTATCCCAGAAAATGATGCCCGGTTCGGCTGAGGCATGCGCATTTTCAATGATTTTACGCCACAGGTCCCGAGCCCGTACGGTTTTGTATACTTTAACTGGCTGTTCAGCTTTTTGCCCGGGAATGCAGGGCCAGCGCAAGTCAAAATCTTTATCCTTTAAAACGGCTTCCATAAATTCATGGGTAAGCAAAACACTGATGTTCGCGTATTTTACTTTCTGTCGTAAAGGATCATTTTTGATGGTGATAAATTTCTCCACATCCGGGTGATCAACCCGCAGGGTCAGCATTAAAGCACCTCGACGACCGGCCTGAGAAACGGCGTTAGTGCTCTCGCTGAACAGATTCATAAATGCCGTAGCACCGGGTGAACTGTCCACTGTGGCATTTACCGGTGCCCCTTCAGGACGTAGAATGGAAAGGTCTGTGCCCACGCCGCCACCTGTCCGATAGACCAGAGCCGATTCCGTCAAACACTGGTAAATCCCTTCCAGGCTATCCTCTTCGATGGGTATGACATAACAGTTGGAAAGTGTGGGGCGCCGACGGGCATCTTCGCGTCCCGCACCGTGCATGATTCGTCCACCGGGTAAAAATTTGAAATCAAACAAAATCTTAAAATATTCTTTGTACCAGAATTTCTTATCCTCCTCAACGGATGCAATAGCGCGGGCTACACGATGCCAGAGGTGCAAAGGTCCGGTTTCATCCGGGGCTAAATATTTTGCCTTGAAAACATCCGCCGCTAATTGATTGTCCTGATAATAAGAATTTATATCGCTGGCCTTTTCAATTTCCTCTTTTGAGAAAAGCCCTTTGAACTCCCTTTTTATGTAATTCACCAGGGATGTGGCATCCAGGGTAAGGTTGTTTTTTGGGTTTGGTCTCTCCCTGGTGGAAACTTTTATGTTTTGCTCGTCCTTTTGCATAACTCTCCCCTCATGTATAGATAGTTCTTTACTTTTCATGGTAACCCTTTCGTTTTTATTTTACTTTCCCAAAAGACTTTTGTTTTATGTTAAGGTTGGATTTTCTAAGTGCAAAAATATACAATAAAAATTTAAAGATGTCAAGTAAAAAATACAAAATATAGTATTAATTAATTTAAAATATACTATAATTTGTAGGAAATAAAAGAATGAGCTATGAAAGAATTTTGTTATTTTTAAAATCCAAAATCACACCTGAAATCCCAAAAGACCCAAATCCCAAAACCCAAAAAACGGACACGGATGCACGCGGATGAGACGGATTTGTACGG
>CAZMEG010000509.1:0-2984 GCA_964565205.1 uncultured Cytophagia bacterium | reverse complement strand
ACGAATTGAGTAAAACCGACTCACCGTGTAGATTATTATTTAATCTGGGGGATTTTTTTCAGTCTTCTTTGAGTTGCTATCCTGTGCTTATTCTACAAATCTTAGAAAGGAGGTGAGGAAGGCATTCCCAGACTAACATTTTGTAACTGTAAAAACTTAAATCATCCAATCAATCATCAAATTAATAGGAGGGTTTTATGAAGGTCCTAAAATCTCTAATTTATGTCGCTTTAATTATTTCGTTTATGATTTCTCAAGGATTGACTCAGGAATCCAAACACAAACCAAAACCGCTGACTAAACAACAGATGATGATGATGAAGAACATGGCCATGGCCAATATGGACAAGTATATGGCCAATATGAATGCCATGAAAAAATTACCCATGCGTATCAAACAGACTCAGCAGGAGGCCATTGCCTATGGCAAGAAATTGTTCAATGATCCAAAAGCTTTGAGCACCAATGGGCTTGCCTGTTCCAGTTGTCATCCAGGTGGTGGAACAACCGGTGGCGAGGCTGAGACCCCCATGCCGAGTCCTAAAACGGGTAAACCTTACAAACTACCTATTCCGAGCTTAATCGGTGCTGCAGCTACCTTTCCAAAATATAAAGTCCCCAATGATGCTGTGATTACTTTAGGTGATATGAATAACAATTGTATTATGATGTTCATGGCGGCTCAACCTCTGAATCCGAAAAGCAAAGAGTATAAGGCCCTGGTAGCTTATGTAACTTCCCTTAGCAACAATGATAAAGTACAGGTAGGAAAGATGCCGGCAATGATGATGAAAATGATGGGTGGCAAAAAATAATATGAAATAATTAAAGCGGTTGTACGGTTTTAATTGAACGCGGTGGTTTTGATGGAGGGAAAAATCACCGCGTTCTTTTTATTTGACTTTTTCTAAATTTTTGAGAAATTAGAATAAAAAGTTAACAAGGAGAAACGTTGAAAAGATTGGTTATTGTTTTGTGGATGGTTCCAGTTCTTAATATGATCATTAATAACAAGCTTGAAGCCGGTGCGGATGATTGGAAGGGAACACCTCAGGAAGCTTTTTTAAATAGTGAAATAGTTAAACAATATCAATGTACCAGTTGTCATACGATTGCCAATCGAGGGGGCACGGTGGGGCCTATTTTAAATAATGTGGGACTGCGACGAACTAAAGAATGGCTGAGACGCTGGTTAAAAAATCCGAAAGCTGTGAAACCAGGTACAAAAATGCCACGCTTTGATTTCACACCAAGGCAGTTAGAAATGGCTGTTAACTATTTGTCTAAAATGAAAAAGCCACTTCACACAGATGAAATTCTGGCCAAAAATATTTCCCTTGTAGAAAAAGGGAAGCTTCTATTTGAAGATTATGATTGTCTTGCCTGTCATCGCTTGGGCTCGGAGGGTCGTTTCAGTGGGCCGGATTTAACCTGGCTTGGCATTCGTAAAACCGTAAGCTGGGAACGAACCTGGTTACACAATCCAGATGCTTTTAAGTCCGGCACTTTTATGCCTAACTTTCATTTGTCTGAACGAAGTGTTGAAGCTCTGGCAGCTTATGTTACCAGTCAAAAAGGACAAAAAAATGCCGATTCACAAGCCTGGGAATTTCGGACAAATTTATTTTTAAATAACGATGCTAAAGAACGAGGAGAACTGGTTTTTAAACGCTTTGCTTGCTGGTCCTGCCATGGCGAGAATGGTCGTGGGGGGGTAAGAAATCCCAACATGGCACCCAATGAAATTATGCCTGATTTAAAAAACGTGGCCAATAAATACACGGAAAAACAGCTTCTGGCCCGCTTGAAGAAAAAAGTTTATCCTAAACCCCTGGATCCTTCAAAACCTCGCCCCCCATTCTATTGTCCCGACTATGGTAATTATATGGAGGATTTAGAGTTCAGTGATCTTTATGCTTATTTAAAATCTTTTGCTCCTAAAAAGCGTAAATGGCGATTCAAATAAAAAAGGAGGGAAAAATGCGTACCTTAAAAATATTTTTAATTGTGTCTTTTTGTTCCACACTTCTGGTGATTGGTTGTTCAAAAAAAGCTGAGGAAAAGAAAGAAGCAACCAAACAAACCGAAGGTGGGACCATCACGGGTCTGGTTTATTTCCCCGGCGAATATCCGGAACCTCAAAAAATTCTCATCAATCAGGATCAACATATCTGTGGCGCCTTTCAGTATTCTGAAGATTTTGTGGTCAATGAAGAAAATAAAGGCCTGGCCAATGTGGTGATTTCTTTAGCCAACGTGACAAATGGTGTGCCTCCACAAAGCGAAACCAGTCATGCTACCATCGATCAAAATGGCTGTCGTTATGTGCCGCATGTTCAGGCGGTGCCGGTAGGTACACAGCTTGAGGTGCTCAATAGCGATGGTATTTTGCATAATGTGCATGTTTATTTGAACAGCATCGATCCAGCTAATGAAGTTTTAAATAAAGCCCAACCCGCTTTTTTGAAAAAAGTTGAGATTACACTGGACAAAAAAGGTGTTTATTATTTCAAATGTGACATCCACGAGCACATGAATGCTTATATTGTGACTTTTGACCATCCTTATTTCACCGTCACCGATAGCACCGGGCATTTTAAATTAGAAAACGTCCCCCCGGGAAATTACACAGTCCAGGCCTGGCATGAAGTTCTGGGAAACCTGGAGAAACAGGTAACAGTTACCAAAGGGCAAACTTCGGAAGTTACTTTCGAAATATTACCAAACGAATAAAGTTTTTGAAGTCCCGATCTGCTTTTTATAGCCGGTCGGGACATAATTTTATTCACCAAATTTTCACTCCAATGAAATTTATTTTTCCGGGGGCCAATTACCTTTAATATAAAAGATTGACCATTTATGAGAATAGATTTATTTTCATCAGTATCGGGGGTTGCACACGACATGGAAATTTCCTTCAGAATAACAGCCAGAAGTGTCATTGTCAGAGTTTTAATTGATTGTTTGGGGCATCCATGTATCAC
>CAZMEG010000508.1:0-2995 GCA_964565205.1 uncultured Cytophagia bacterium | reverse complement strand
AAAATTATTTTGCCATTAATCGTTTTGCCTTTTTGGTTGCGGCTCCGCCGCCTTATGAAATTACTTTGGAATCCAAACTTCCTTTTGACAAAGTTTATGAACAAGGCCAGTAATAACCAATTGTTCACTCAGAGAGCACGGACCAGTTTCTCTGCCTTAAATCATAGAAAATTAACCAGCCGGTAAAAAAGGCGATTATCAGCAGGAAAAGGCCTAACCCGACTTCTCCAAACAAGAGCTTACCAGCCCCAAATAATAGGCAGTAAATTAACACAGCGCCTAAAAACCAATCTACCAGATCTCTACCAATTCGGTCTGGTGATTTCGTTTCAGGTAATTGAGCAGCGATATGAGACCACAGTCTCCCGCCGGGTCGAACTTTTTTATAGAATTGCCTGAGCACACTTTCAGGTTCAGGGGCAGTAAAAAAAGTCACCAGTACCCAGGTTAAAGAAGATAATATTACGGTTATAAGCATGATTTTTACAAAATCGATAGGGTTGTCATTATTTAATCCAAAACCCATTTGCAAAACAAGCGCGACAATAAACGAGGCAATCATGGCTGAAATCTCGGACCAGGCATTAATACGCCACCAGTACCAGCGTAAAATGTAAACCGTTCCTGTTCCCGCACCAAGAGCCAACAAGAATTTCCAGGCCCCTGAGACGGTTTGCATATTCAGGGTCACCAGTACCGCCAGAAACATGAGAAGCACGGTGCTAATCCGGGAAACCAAAACGTAGTGTCTCTCGGAAGCATTTTTTTTAACAAAACGCTTGTAAAAATCGTTCACCAGGTAGGAACTTCCCCAGTTAAGCTGAGTGCTGATCGTGGACATGAAGGCCGCAGCAAATGCCGCTAACAACAATCCCCGAAAGCCCACAGGCAGGTAATCGACCATAACCCGAACATAACCTGTTTCTTTGTCCGCTAATTCCGGATAGAGTATCATAGAGGCCAGGGCAACCAGAATCCAGGGCCAGGGGCGTACACAGTAATGGGCAATGTTAAACCATAAGGTTGAAAGCAAGGCATGTTTTTCATTTTTGGTAGAAAACATGCGCTGGGCAATATACCCTCCACCTCCGGGTTCGGCACCGGGATACCAGGCGGCCCACCATTGCACCCCAATGTAAATTAAAAAAGTGGAAATAGGCATCCAGGCGGAGCCCAGGTCAGGAATAAATGAAAGAATTTGTGCTCCATTTTCAAATTTTTGGGTTAAATTTATTTTTAATGATTCCAGACCCCCCACACCCTTAACAGCAAACACAGCCAGGGCAAAAGTGCCAATGATGGCCAGAATGAATTGAAAAAAATCGGTGATGACCACACCCCAGAGGCCTGACAGTGTGACATAAATTAAGGTGATGCCGGCACATAATAAAATAGCCGTCCATTTTTCAATACCCAGGGTGATGTCAAGAATTTTCACCATGGCCAGAGTGACCCAGCCTATGATAATACAATTTATCGGAATGGCAAGATACAGGGCACGGAACCCACGTAAAATTGCCGCCGGTTTGCCTGAATAGCGAATTTCGGTGAATTCGACATCGGTGAGGACTTCCGCCCTGCGCCAGAGTCGGGCAAATAAAAATACAGTCAGTAGACCGCTCAGTACCATGTTCCACCACAACCAGTTCCCGGCGATGCCATGCTGGGCTACCAATCCGGTGACCGCCAGAGGTGTGTCGGCTGCAAAAGTCGTGGCCACCATGGAGGTCCCGGCAATCCACCAGGGCAATTGACGCCCGGAAACAAAGAATTCATTGATATTTTGCCCGGCCCGACGATAAAAATAGAGCCCCACCAATAAGCTGAAGAGAAAATAAAATCCTACAATGGTCCAGTCAATCCAGGTAGTGTGCATAATCTTATTTCCTCAATTTACACAATCAACTCTCGAAATTCCTCCAGTAATGATCGAATTACTTTAAAGCCGCCCTGCCAGAACTCGGGTTTAGAAATATCCATACCGAGTTTTGCAATTAAATCAGCCGGCCAATCAGACCCCCCGGCTGACAGAAGTTCTATGTAGCGGGGCACAAAAGTTTCTCCCTGTTCTTCGTATTTATTAAACAGAGCCAGTACCAGCAAAGCGCCAAAAGTGTAAGAATAGCAGTAAAATCGACTATGAATGAAATGAGGAATGACCGCCCAGAACCATTTCTCGTCAGGTAAAAATTCCACCACATCCCCGTACATCTGATCACGATATTTTAACCATAATTTACAAAAATCATCGCTACTTAAACGACGTTTAGCCCCCTCCAGATGTACCTGCAGTTCAAACAAAGTATACATGGTCTGGCGTGAAATAGTGCCAAAAAAGTCCTCCAGTTTCATGGCTAAAATACTCAGACGCTTTTCACGATCTTTTTCTTCTGCAAGCAACTTGCGAGTGAGCAGCATTTCAGCAAATACAGAAGCAGTTTCGGCCAGTACCAGAGGCGGGTGATAAGTCAACAGGGTTTGTTTTCTACCGGCTAATACATCGTGAAGGGCATGGCCCAATTCATGAGCCATGGTGTAGACACTGTCCAGGTTATCTACATAATTAAGCAAAACATAGGGGGGTAGTTCGGGAAGAATGCCATAACAAAAGGCTCCGCCTCGTTTACCCGGCCGAACTTCCGCATCAATCCATTTATGATCAAAAGCCTGTTTTAAAATATCACCCAATTCCGGAGAAAAGGCAGTGATACTTTCCAGCACCAGTGTCTTGCCTTCTTCAAAAGGTATAACAGGATCGGTTTTCGTTACTGGTGCATATAAATCGCTGCCACGTAATTTGGGAACATTTAACAATTTTGCCTTTAATCGATAATATTCCTGCACAATGGAGTAATTATCCACAGTGACCTCCATCATGGTTTTGACGATCTCATCCGAGACCTGATTGCGCAAATGGCTGGGTTGCATGGGATGTTCATAACCACGCATTTCCATCTCAAGGCTATGATTTTTAATCAAATTGCCGAAAATGTTG
>CAZMEG010000507.1:0-3012 GCA_964565205.1 uncultured Cytophagia bacterium | reverse complement strand
TTTCTTAGAAGCGCCAAAACCACGGGAGTCAATTTCTTGGCAAGATTCCGATGCATGAAGACTCTCAGGAGGTTAGCCGAGCTGTGGGGATTCTTCGCACAGCAGGTTATTTGCTGGCTCGCTCGGTCGTTTCTAATTCATGCTCTACCAGACTTTTTTCGGTAATGGCATCATGAAAGTGAAGGTTCTCTTTCCAGAAAAAGAGCAGACCCACAATAGTTGCCGGAATAAAATTAACCGCATGACTTACAATGGCAAAACTTAATGCTTCGCTCTCTGGTACCTTAAAGAAAGCCAGACTAATCATACAAAACCAGTGATAGGTACCCACAAAGCCCGGTGATGAGGGGATCATAATGCCTATGCTTACCGTCACCAGAACTACCAGACTGGCGAAAAAGTCCAGATGATATTTAGTATTAAAATCGAACGCATAAAATGCCACATAAACCATACCCGCATAAAGTACCCAGATCAGGATTGAAAGCAAAACCACGGTAAAATAGTGTTCAGATCGTTTAAATATCACAAATCCATTTAAAAAAGAACGCACAACTTTTTGTACAAAATCAAAAGCCCTTTGAGGCATATGAACCAGCAAATGGATGAAAATCGATCTTGCTTTAGAATTTGAGGTGTTGTCTTCCCCGGAGTTGAAATTACTGTCCAGTTTTCTCGGTAAAGTAACCAGAAACAGTTTAAAAACCCTTATGGTCGCCTCGGTTTTTTCCATCAAAAAAACCAGTAAAATGATTAAGCCCACAGTGATGGTGAAAATAATGTAGCCACTTTTTTTGATAATATTTGGCAATGGATAAAAAAGGATGGTGCCGGCTAAAAGCAATAGTAAAGTGAGTACATCGATAAGACGCTCAACAATGATAGTAGCAAAGGCTGAGCTTTTGGGCACTTGTGTGGACTTCCCTATGGCGAAAGCTCGTAAAAACTCACCCAGCCGCAGCGGGAAGACATTATTGGCAGCGTAACCGATCATCAAAGAGGAAAAAAGAGTCGACAGCCTGATTTTTTTTATATGTCCCAGAAAGTATCCCCAGCGAAATGCCCGAAGTCCGTGGCTGACAAACATGAAAAGCAGGGCGGGTAGCAACCACAGATAATTGGCTTCTTTTAAGGCTGCGGCCATTTCATGCATATCAACTTGATTAAAAGCTAAGTAAATAAAGACGCCACTGATCAGGAGACCAATTAATATTCGTAATTTCAATAATTAACCCTCCCCGTTTAAACATTGAATCGAAAAGTGATTACATCCCCATCCTGGACTTCGTACTGTTTTCCTTCCAGACGCAGCACGCCTTCATGTTTACAGGCGCTCAGGGAGCCCAGTTTTTTTAAAGTTTCAAAATCCACCACTTCAGCGCGAATGAAACCACGTTCCATATCGGAGTGAATGGTACCGGCAGCAGTTTGCGCCGTCGTGCCTTTTTTAATTGTCCAGGCTCGAACTTCGTGTTGACCTACGGTAAAAAATGAAATTAATCCCAATAACTGGTAAGATTTACGAATTACCTCATCCAGGGCCGGATGAGTGAGTCCGAGTTCTTTTCGGAATAGTTCGGCATCCTGTTCGCCGAGCTGAGCGATTTCCATTTCCAGTTTCGCGGCTATGCAGGTCAATTCACATTTTTTACCGTGAACTATTTCCTGGTACTGTTGAAGCAGTTCCTGCTCCTGGCCAATGTGTTCTTCTCCAATGTTGAGCACGATTAATAAAGGTTTAGCTGTTAAAAATTGAAAGCCGCGCAGAATTTTTTCTTCCTCCGGTGAAAAATCCAGTTCGCGCAGAGGGGTTTGCTCCTCAAGGGCTGCGTAGCATTTTTTCAATAATTCTAATTCTTTAAGCCGTTCATCGCTTTTCACTTTTTTTATTTCAGCTTCCAGCCTTTGAATTCGACCTTCTAAGATGGTCATATCAGAAAGATAAAATTCTTCTTCAAGGATTTCAAAATCGTGTTTCGGGTCAATGCGACTTTCTGGATGTGGCACAGATTCATCTTTAAAAAGCCGAAGAATGCAAAGCAAGGCGTCCACGTTGCGCACACTGGCTAAAAATTGTTCCTGGAAGCCTTTGCGCTGAACTGAACCCTTTTCCAGGCCGGCCACATCGATATACTCAATGGTGGCATAGATTTTTTTTTCTTTGCCGGTGAGCTGGTGAAGAATATCGAGACGTTGGTCAGGCACCTGGACGATGGCATGACGGGCCTCTACTTTACCGCCGGCTGAAACACTTGTTTCTGTTGAACATTTGGTTAAAGCATTAAAAAGTGTCGATTTGCCCGATTGTGGCAAACCTACAATTCCAATAATCATGATTTAACCTGCTGGTAGACCTGGAAGTTACTAATAACTGCCACAAAACAGTTAAATACTCACCAGTAATTATTTTTCTTCGATATCGATTCTTTCGATGACATCTCCCACGCGAATCTTCTGCACCACATCAAATCCCTGAATGACCCGGCCAAATACGGAATAACCCTGTTGATCTAAACCAGGTTGAGGCGTAAGGGTGATGTAAAATTGACTGCCACTGGACATTTTCTGGGGATTCACCGCATCACCCTGGCGTGCCATGGCAATGACCCCCTGATGATGGGGCAAGCCAATCTCTGCTGGAAGGCGATATCCGGGCCCTCCGGTACCCGTGCCAAGGGGATCCCCTCCCTGAATGACAAAATTGGGCACCACTCGATGAAAGGTGAGGCCATCATAAAATCCCTGCCGGGCAAGATAGACGAAATTATTCACATGTTGCGGCGCAGCCAGTGCGTCCAGTTCTACTATAATATCGCCTTTGCTGGTTTTAATGGTAGCAATGTAGCGTTTGCTTTCATCGATCACCATGGGAGGTGGGCTGGTGAAGTAATTATTGCGCTGTTCTGGCGGAACCTTGGCCAGGGGGCGTTCCGTTGCACTTCTTTCGGTGGATTTTTGTTGCGCGGTTCTCTGTTCCTGAGCGTTTTGATCTTTTTTGCCGCAGGCGATTAA
>CAZMEG010000506.1:0-3019 GCA_964565205.1 uncultured Cytophagia bacterium | reverse complement strand
TACTTTCATAACATATTAAAACTTTAGTCATTAGGTGTCAGTTGTATTGAAGAGAGGGATTACTGGAGTATTGAAAAGACTTTTATATTATTCCAACACTCCAGTACCCCATTAATCCTTTTAGAATAATGAACTTATATTGCCAATTGATTTTCTTTTTCGATAAAGTTTAGGAATAATGCAATATAAATTATGCATTTTCCTCCATTCATTCCGTATTCATTAAGGAAACTACGTGGGTCTAAAACCGTCGGAAATTAATGAGGAGAGAAACTGGATTCAAAAATATCTGGAATCCAGAAATACTCAATATTTGGGTAAGCTCTATGAACGATACAAACAACGAATTTTTCTACAATGCTTGAAGATGGTCAAAAACCAGGAGGAAGCCAAGGACCTGACCAGCGAAACATTTCTCAAAGCCTTTGATCACATCCATGATTTTAAGCTCGATTCGCCTTTCCTTCCCTGGCTGAGTCGCATCGCTTTGAATTTGTGCATCGATCATTTGCGCAAACGCAGTCGAAACAGGTTTGAACCCATTAGCGAACACCATGCTGTAGAATATTCACAGAATGGTCCAATAGAAATGGAAAGTTCTCACGCGTCTCGAATTATAAACGCGATTCAAAAACTTAAAAAGCCGCAAAGAAAATGTTTCTGTTTATTTTATATTAACGGTTTATCTTACAAGGAAATCGCTGAACTCACCGGCTATTCCTATGATCAGGTGCGTTCTCATATTCAAAACGGTCGTAGAAGATTTAAAATTTTGATGGAGCAATTATGAATGAGCATAAAGAGAATGACGCTGATTTTATGAATAAATATGGCAGGATGTTGCAAAACATAAAATCACAGTTACTGAAAAGCTGTCCTGCAGCAGAGGTTTTAATACGATATTTTAAAAATGAACTTACAGGTGTGGAAAAGGCCGAGGTCGCCCAGCATGTGGACCTGTGTCCTGTTTGTATGGAAGCTTTACGAGAGTTAGAAGAAATAGATGAGAAGGGAGAAAAGATGGAATTGCCTGAAAAGTGGGAGGAAATAGAAAAAGAAATGGATGCGCGTGTGTACGCTTATTTGAAGTCGTTGGATGCATCCATGCCGGCGCAAGAAGTCGTCCTCCAGGAGCAACTCAGCCTTTTAAGCAGACTCCGCATGCTGTGGGGGAGCGCCGTTCTTTTTATTCTTAAGCAAAGAAGGCTGGCTTATCTGGGATTGACGCTCGCATTGTTTTTCGGCGCTTTGTATGCCTATGCTTTTTTGAGCCGGCCGGATTACTTTGTCCTCGCCCAAATCGAAGCCGAAAGCAGTGCGGTGGTTCGCGGTGAGGGCATGGAATCAGAACCTTTACGATTGGGGATGCAATCCTTTGCGCAGGGAAAGTATGAAGCCGCGGTGAAATACCTCGGGAACTATTTAACCAAACATCCCGATCATTTTCAGGCGAATTACCTGATGGGACTGGCATACCTGTTGGATGCCAGGGTTGAACTGCTGGGGATTCCCTATCGTTTTGATCGTCAAAAAGTCCGGCAGGGGATCAAATATCTGGAAAATGCCCTTTCTCTGGCCGGCGATAATGCCTTCTACCAGGAAGATTGCCTGTGGTATCTGGGGAAAGCTTACTTGATGCTGGGGGATCTGGAGAAAGCACGGCAACATTTCGAACAAATCGTTAACTTCCCTCAGCCCAATCTTTTGAGAAGAAATGAGGCCAGGAATATGGTTCAAAAGATAGATGAATTATCTTCAAACTCTTAAACTTTTGGTTGCAGTCCCTGACAGTATTTAATCCCGCCAATAAATGAATGACTACTCAACAGAGCGTGTTCAGGCCGGATGAGGTTCGTGGTTGCCCTTTAGAACGAAGGTAGCAATCAGTCTGTGCCTCCTATGAGTTTTCTGCCTTGAATTTTCTTTGAAAAAAATAGTAGAATACATAACCATAAAAAGAAACTTTCGACAGGGCTCAAAACTCGGAAATCACACCACAGCGCCATGTTGATGGAATGTTAGCTGCATTTTTTCTACCACGAAGCTTTAAAGAACCAATTTTTAATGCCGCTTTCGACCACTTTTAATTCATTTGTGTTCACAACTTTAATCCTCTTTTTCAATCCATGTGTAACAAGTATTTGTTTTTCTTCAACCAGTACACCTTCAATTTTTTGCATATCCTGTAAAAGTTCCAGGCCCTCTTTTGAACCAAGAACGAAAGAAGCCGTAGAAAGGGCATCGGCCTGCATAGTGGTGGGAGCTACCACGGTTGTACTGAGCATATTCGCTACAGGCAAACCGGTTCTGGGATTAATTAAATGTCCATAGCGCTTACCATCTATCATGCGGTAGCGCTCGTAATTACCCGATGTAGCGATGGCTGCATCTTTTATCCCCACAGTGGCAAAGATGTTTTGTGGCTTATTAGGGTTTCTGATACCGATGATCCAGGCCTCTTTATCAGGGGGAGTCCCTAAAGCGTAAATGTCGCCGCCCGCATCGATTAGAGCGCTGCGTATTCCGTATTCTCTGAGAATTTGAACGGCCCGATCCACGGCGTACCCTTTAGCAATACCACCAAAATCTAATTGAACTCTGGAAGTTAAGGTGAGTCCAGATTTCTTGCGATCAATTTTTATCGCATGATAATTCACCTGTTTTAGTGCAGAATTTAATTTTTTACTGTCGGGTAACTGGTTTTTGGTATCATAAAAACCCCAGAGTTGCATGAGTGGTAACACGGTCACATCCAGGGCACCATCGGTTAAATGGCCAAATTTCACCGAAGCCTCTGCCACTTCCAGTAATTTTACATCCACCGGGATTAATTCGTGCAGGGAGGCTTTATTTACCGCCGAGAGCTGACTTTCAGGATTTTGCACACTCATGAGAGCTTCCACCTGCTGGATTTCATAAACGGCGGCCTCCATGGCTTCTTCCACAACTTTTTTACTGGACCCGATAGCCTGAATGGTCACAAGGGTACCCATGCTGTAAAGCACACGCATGCCTGCAT
>CAZMEG010000505.1:0-3020 GCA_964565205.1 uncultured Cytophagia bacterium | reverse complement strand
AGCCGTTGCAAGGCCTGTTATCTATATAACACTATTTATAAATTTCATCGAAAATAAGTTGGGTTTTTAAAGAAAATTCATATTGCTCAACGGATTATACAGACTATATCATGAAAATTTATATTTTGACAGCTTTTCCAAAAATATTTTCGGGTCCGCTAAATGAAAGCATTTTAAAACGGGCCCAGGAAAAAGGCCTTGTTACCATTGAGGTGGTGGATTTACGTAATTTCACCACCGATAAACATAAGCAGGTGGATGACTACCCATACGGAGGTGGCCCGGGCATGGTTATGAAACCCGAACCCTTCTTTCGGGCCGTGGACTATTTAAAAGAAAATCGATTGGTTGAAAATCCCAGAATCATTATTTTAACACCCCAGGGAAAGACTTATAACCAGAGCATGGCAAAAACTTTAAGCCAGGAAAAAGAATTGGTGTTCCTTTGCGGTCATTATAAAGGAATTGATGAACGGGTCCATCAATACCTGGCCACCGATGAGATATCCATTGGTGATTACATATTGAGTGGAGGAGAACTGGCGGCCATGGTGGTGGTGGATTCTGTGGTCCGGCTCATCCCTGGAGTTCTGGGCGATGAAGATTCAGCCAGAACCGATTCTTATGAGCAGGGGCTTCTGGATTGCCCTTATTACACCAGGCCAGCCGAATTCCGTGGTATGAAAGTACCCGAAGTTTTACTGTCAGGCAATCATGCTGAAATCGAGAAATGGCGCCATCAGCAGGCAATAGAAAGAACTAAAAAGCGGAGAAAGGATTTACTTGAAAAAAAGAAACTATATAGCTTAGAATAATTTAATAAAAGTGGAATAATATAAACTTGATGAAACTTATTAAAATTTGTGTTATTAAAAGTTCAATAACATAGAAAAAGAATTAGAATTGGAGGTGAGACCCATGGACAAAGTAGAAGCCATCATGGCAGATCAACTAAGAACTGACATCCCTGATTTTGGCCCTGGAGATACGGTGGCGGTTTATTCTAAAGTTATCGAAGGGGACAAGGAAAGAGTCCAGGTTTTTGAAGGAGTAGTTATTAAACGAAAGGGCAGTGGTATTAATGAAACCTTTACGGTACGCAAAATTTCCAACGGGATCGGTGTGGAGAGAATTTACCCGCTGCATTCTCCAAATATTGAAAAGATCGTAAAACTACGCTCAGGTAAAGTTCGTAGAGCAAAATTATATTATCTTCGTGGTTTAAAAGGCAAAGCAGCAAGGATTGCTGAAAAAAGATAAACTTTTTTGGAGAGGTATTTCTCATAAACTGTACTAACGATAACTATTTATCACAATGGCCTATTGGAGCAATGGATTGTTGGGGTATTGAAAACTCCAATACTCCATTGCTTCACCCTTACGAATTTAAATCTCACAACGGACACAATCATCCCGATGTAAAGAGACTGATAATCCATCCGCTTAAAAAAGTTGCAACTGTACCAATCATAACATACCAGGGCCAGGCCACAGCCGTGGTTGTGACTCCCAGCATGGTTAATAACCCCACGGTCATACCCACTATGGCACCCATTTGATTTACATTTTTTAAAGCAAGGCCGAGTAGAAAAACCCCCAATAATCCTCCATACGTAAAAGATGCGATTTTAAGTCCCGCTTCCAGAACATTGCCCCAGTTACCTGCTAAACCTGCCACCAATAAAAGTATAATTGCCCAAAAGAGAGTAAAAAATCGTGAAGTAATGAGTTCTTTACTTTTAGAGAGCATTTTCTTCAGATGGGGTTTGTATAAATCCATCATAGTTGAGGAGGCCAGAGAATTTAAAGAAGAGCTCAGTGTGGACATGGCGGCTGCAAAAATTGCTGCAATCACTAAACCCGAAAGCCCGGCAGGTAATTCATGGACTATAAAATAAGGGAAGATTTCATCACTGCGGCTAATATTTAATTGGTCGGGATGAATTCGATAAAATCCGTAAAGCATTACCCCGATCATTAAAAACAGAAAGAATTGCCCCACAATAAGAAAGCCACTTCCGATGAGAGCTTTTTTACTGTCGTCCGCTGTTTTGCATGTAAGTAATCGCTGTACCATTAATTGATCGGTGCCATGGGAAGCCATCGTTAAAAAGCAACCTCCAATAAATCCAGAGAAAATTGTGTAAGTGGTGGTTAGATTCAGGTTAAAATCAAACATTTTAAATTTGTGAGCGTCATTGGCAAGATGAGCAATTTGTTCCCAGCCGTGCGGAATTTTATATAAAATTGCCCAGATAGCGGCAAGTGCTCCTCCTAAATAAATGATTAATTGAATCACATCCATCCAGACTACGGCACGAATGCCGCCCAGAAAAGTATAAATCAAAGTTACCCCGCTAATGATTGCGATTGAAACAGGATAAGACAGGCCGGTAACGATGGAAAGAGGGATAGCGGTAGCAAACAGACGAACTCCATCGGCAAGAACCCTGGTAATCAGAAATATTATCGAGGCATAATTGCGTGTTTTATCACCAAACCTTCTTTCCAGAAAAGCATAGGCTGTAAACATTTCACCTCGATAATAGGCGGGAATAAATAAGAGGCTAATGATTATTCTGGCGATAAAATAACCAAATGTAATCTGCATGAAAGTTAAATTGGTATCATAGGCAAGGGCCGGTATGCCGATGAAAGTGAGGGTACTGGTTTCGGTAGCCACTATGGACATACAGACAGCCGGCCAGGGAATATTTCGATTGCCAAGAAAATAATCACGGGCATCTCTTTGCTTTCTGCCAAACCACAAACCTAAAAGCGTAACACCTACCAGATAGGTAAAGAGAACAAAATAATCAATCGTGGTAAAACCCATAGATCAACCCTTATCTTTCCTGAACAATTTACATAAGTATAGTTGGAGAGTTTAAAAATTTAGAGCAAAGTTGCAAGAGAAAAATTATTGTTTCCGTTATTCCTAAGGAGCCGCAACCAAAAAGGCAAGACGATTAATGGCAAAATAATTTTAAATGAATACTCACACAAAGACGCGAAGATGG
>CAZMEG010000504.1:0-3038 GCA_964565205.1 uncultured Cytophagia bacterium | reverse complement strand
CTTTAATTCAATGCTCCAGCATTAATCCTTCTATGCTCATTGAGTTTTGTGAAGCATTATTTCTTGATTAGTGCAAGATTCGGGATTAAGCTCCTAATTTTGGTAACGCATAAACAGGACGCCAACCCGGACTCAACGGTTCTTTCAAATAGGGTTCCATTTCCTCTTTTGTTCGCATGGTTACTTTTTCTACTGGTGGCAATTCACCAGGTGGAAAAGCTTCAAGGATTTGATCAACAATGAGTGTTAAGTATTTTAAAATGGCTGCAATAGCTCTTTTAGCTTTATGGGGTTCACCAAGTGTCGCCCTTCCTACCACACCTTCAGGTGTCGAGGCGATTTCAATCCCAAAATGTCCCTGACCCTCTGACCAGCTCATGGGACGTTGATACGGATCCACAGCTTTATCGAAATGGCCATCGGGCAAAAATCCCTCGGGTTCCGTATCCACGGCGTATTTCATGTCAACCGATTCTTCACCCATCAACAGTCGAATTACCGCCGTTTCGGCTTCATCAGCATGAACGAAATCGGTTTCAAAGGGACCACCACGGTTTTTGGTTCGGAAAAATTCACGTACAGCACGATGCCAATCAAGGGTCCAGAAAATGCCCGGCAAATTATATTTCTTTTGAAATTCCTGAATGGCTGATTCTAAAACCCACTGCTGTCCATGATTGTTTATCAGTATTTGTTTGCGGAACCCATCATTCCACAAACCAAGCATGATATTCATTAACGTACGACGTGCCACCTCTTCTTCCAGAAAGATAGTACCGGGCATACCCACATGATGATGGGGATGAGCTCCATAGTTCAAAGCTGGATAAACCAGATTAATGGGTCTCCCCTGCTTCAGCGTGTAACGACGCACACCCTCAAGAATCTGGGTTACCATGAATGTATCCAAACCGGAAATTGTGTGCAATCCATGGTTTTCAGTAGCTCCCAGGGGAATAAAAACGATGTCATTTTTTTTACGATTCTCGATTACTCTTTGTCGGATAGTATTTTGAATATATACACCTGGTTTTCCAAGTTCAGATGGCGATGGTATTCCATATTCCTGTAAAATCTTATCAATTTCTTCATCTGAAGCCTCCCAGATTTGCTTTTTTAATCGTCCCACGGGAGTGTCTTCAAAACGAATATCAGGACGATTTGATTCTAACCATTTAGATTCTTGGCTCATAATTAAACTCCTTCTAAATTTTAATAATTATGAAATCTTAACCATAATTTTTCCTTCGGAACGATGTTCCGACAAATATTTAATGGCATCCACGGCTTCATCCAGAGGACGCACGGAAGTGATGGCTTTGGTCATATCAATTAATCCGGCTCCCATCATTCTGATAACACTTGGAAAGATGGCATGACCGGAGTGCCCCTGTGCACCAAATACCTGACTTCGACGTACCTGGAGATTTTCCAGGTACATGGGCGCTCGTTCAGCCGCTCTACCAATGATGACAATTTTACCGTTAATTGCCAGAGACGCTTCCATTTCTGGAATTGTTTTAGACATCGCACCGGCTGCCTCTACCAGCATGTCGGCACCCTCACCCTTAGTTAGTTCTGCAATCACTTCACGTGGTTGTGTACCCTGTTTATTCAATTCAACAGGATCGTAGACAGCATCCGCACCTAACGCCTTTGCCAGTTTTCTTCGTATTTCGGAAACCTCAAATACTACCACGCGTGAAGCACCGGCGGCACGTGATAGAGCAATGGCGGCTAAACCAATAGGTCCGGCTCCAAATACCACCACATAGGCACCGGGTTTAAACCCGCCGGATCGAACGAATAACCCATTATAAGCCACTGAAGTTGGTTCGCAAAACGCCGCAGCCTGCATGGCCTTTTCCAGGTTCCCATAGCGTTCCACAAGCGCATCAACGGGCCAGCAATATTTGGCACCAATTACAATGTAATCAGCAAATGCCCCATTGATGGTAAAACCGATTTCTTCTAAATTTACACAATGATTGGGATAACCATTTCGGCAAGGTATGCAATGTCCACACCAGATCATTTCTTCACAGGTAACCGGAGTGCCTGGCTTCAGATCCTTTACATTTTTACCCACTTCTTCTACAACGCCTGAAAACTCATGCCCCAGGATGGTAGGAAAACGGGTGAGGCCCGGGTAGAGCATGTAGCCATCTGAGTCGGTTTCATAAAAATGAACATCTGAGCCACAAACTCCACAAAATTTAACTCGAATCACCACATCATCGGGGCCCGGTCTTGGCGCTTCCACGGTTGTAACTTCCATCTTTGGATAACGCCAAACACTGGACCCTGTAATTACTTTACGTGTTGTTTTTTCGAACTCAGAAGGGACGTAATCCTTCCTTGGTTCCCATTGTGCTTCTAATAATAATCCTTTCATTGTAACTCCTCCACTTTTTAAAAATGAATTATTCAGTGTAATTTGCAGCTAATTTTTCTCTGGTTATGAGTTCAATTTTAGTCGGTATGAACTCAGGAACTTTTTGACCGTTGATTACATTGACCGCGGTTTCAATGGCGAGCCTGCCCATTTCCGAGGGATATTGGGCAATAGAACCTGCCATGGTACCATTCTGAATGGCTTCTCTAGCATCTTCTACCGCATCAAATCCTACCACGATAATCTGCCCTGTTTTACCGGCGGCGGCAATGGCTTCAATCGCTCCAAGCGCCATCATGTCATTACAGGCGAATAAGGCCTGTACTTCAGGATGCGATTGCAAAATATTTTGAAATACATTGAATCCCTGATCGCGCTCCCAGTTAGCCGTTTGCGAGGTGACTACTTCAATGCCAGGGGCTTTTTTCACAGCATCCAGAAAGCCCCGGAGTCTGGCATCGCCCGTTTCATGTCCCGGAATGCCTTCGAGTATAGCCACCTTTCCCTGTCCATTTAACCTTTCAATAATATAATTTCCAGCAATTTTACCACCTTCGTAGTTGTCGGATCCAATAAATGTGGCGATTTTGCCGTGAGCTTCTTTTAATGCCTGTTCGTCCACACGTGTATCCACTACCAGTAC
>CAZMEG010000503.1:0-3040 GCA_964565205.1 uncultured Cytophagia bacterium | reverse complement strand
CTGGTAGAAATTACCAGATGACGTCTGGCAAGATTTGGTCCCAGGGAGTGAGTAAGAATTTCGGCTGCTTTAATGGTGTTTACATAATTATGTAAAGGCTCGCCCATACCCATAAACACCACATTGGTAATTCTCTTCTCGACCATTTTTTGCACAGTTAAGAATTGATCGACAATTTCACCGGCATGCAAATTTCGTTGCAAACCCATGAGACCGGTTGCACAAAATTTGCAATCGAGAGCACATCCTACCTGAGTGGAAACACACAGAGTCCGGCGTTTATCATCCAACATATAGACGCTTTCAATTTTAAAACCATCCTCCAGTTGAAAAAGAAATTTTTGCGTTCCATCAATTTTTGATTGTTTAATGGCAAGTAATCTTAAAGAACTAATGTAAGCCTCTTGGGCTAATTTGTTACGGAAAATTTTTGAAATATCTGACATATCTTCAAAATTCTGGGAACCTTTCCCATAAATCCAGCTAAAAATTTGACGGGCCCGATATGACGGTTCACCAAAGCGGCATACAAATTCTTCTAAATCTTTTAAATCAAGGCCCTTTAAATTAATTTTACGTATCATTTTTTTAACTAAAAAGTTTAAGAATAATGCAAATTAATTTATAGTATTTAATTTTTAGAAAATTTAATGGATTAAAAAGGTTGGTGCAAGGAATTTTATTGACATTTGAAATGTATTTGGTTACTTTAATCGTTATTTTAAATAACTGGAGGATGTATGTCTGAAATAAAAAAACTCAGTGATCTGGAAGCAATTGAAAAATTAAAAGAATCGCACAATAGAATTGTCAATGAAATCGGTAAAGTCATTGTAGGCCAAAAAAATGTGATCGAAGAACTATTAATTTCGCTTTTAGCACGCGGCCATTGCCTCTTAATAGGCGTGCCAGGTCTTGCTAAGACTTTGTTGATCAGTACCTTGGCCAGAGTTTTAAATTTAAAATTCAGTCGAATCCAATTCACGCCAGATCTGATGCCTTCAGATATTACTGGTACAGAGATAATAGAAGAAGACATGTCCAGTGGTCATAAGACTTTTAAGTTTGTAAAAGGGCCGATTTTCGCCAACATTGTGCTGGCTGATGAAATTAATCGCACGCCTCCCAAAACCCAGGCTGCACTTTTGCAGGCCATGCAGGAGCATGAAGTTACGGCTGCCGGTACTACCTATAAACTGGAGGAACCGTTTTTTGTTCTGGCGACCCAAAATCCTATCGAGCAAGAAGGAACTTACCCTCTCCCGGAAGCTCAACTGGATCGATTTATGTTTAATCTTTGGGTCGATTATCCTTCAAAAGAAGAAGAAGCGGAAATAGTCAAATCCACTACCAGTGCCTATGAAGCAGAACTTCAGACAATACTGGATGCTCAGGAAATCATCGACCTACAGCAACTGGTACGACGTGTCCCGGTGGCAGATCATGTAATAGATTTTGCAGTTAAGTTAGTAAGAAGCACACGGCCCAATTATGACCATGCGCCCGGCTTTATTCGGGACTGGATTAGCTGGGGTGCCGGACCCCGAGCCTCTCAATATTTAATCCTGGGTGCCAAAACCCGGGCAGTACTGGAAGGTCGTCCAACCCCCGATATTGAAGATGTGAAAGCTGTTGCGAAACCTGTGCTAAGACACCGTCTGGTGACTAATTTTAACGCTGAAGCTGAAGGAATTGATACGGTGGATATTATCGATAAGTTATTGAAGAATGAATTAACTTAATCTGAAAAATTCCAGATTTGCATTATTTCCATAATTATCGGTTTTTGGACAGTATTGGATTAACACAATCAAGAAATCCCAACTTCATCTGGGGATTTGAGATTTGTTCAATTGGGATTTCCATTGGCAATCTCAAAGTTTATGAATTAAACAGGTTTAAAAAACATGGCCAATAAATTGCTGGATTACCGTAAATATCTAAAACCCGAAGTGGTTTCCAAATTAGCCAGCATGGATTTGAGGGCGCGTTTAGTAGTGGAGGGCTTCATTACCGGTCTGCATAAGAGTCCCTATCATGGATTTAGTGTGGAATTTGCCGAGCATAGGCAGTACATGCCTGGCGATGAAATCAAGCATATTGACTGGAAGGTATATGGTAAAACCGACCGATTCTATGTCAAGCAATTTGAGGAAGAAACTAATCTCAAGGCGTATCTTCTGGTAGATGCCTCAGCTTCTATGGGATTCAAATCACAATCCATTACCAAGTTACAATATGCCTCTTATCTGGCCGGTGCGCTTACCTATTTACTGATCCGACAGCGCGACGCGGCCGGGTTACTAATTTTTGACGAGAAAATCCGGAGGTATCTACCGCCACGTTCGGTTACCAGCTATCTACATCAAATTTTAAGTGAGCTGGACCAAACAGAAAGCAGTTCAAAAACCAATATTGCCCGGGCACTTCATCAAATGGCCGAACGGATCAAACGGCGAGGATTGATCATTTTATTTTCCGACCTTTTTGATGATCCTCAGCAGGTACTCTCCGGGTTAAAACATTTTCGCCACAGAAAGCACGAAGTTATTGTTTTTCACATTTTCGATCCCCTGGAATTGAATTTTGACTTCACACAAGATGCAGTTTTTAAAGATATGGAAACCGGCGAAGAAATTACCACGCAACCCTGGCATATCCGTCTCGAATACCAAAAGCAGGTTAAGAATTTTATAGAATATTTCAAAAAAAATTGCCGTGAAAACCGAATAGATTATGTGCTGCTAAATACAAAAGAGGACTATGATCGAGCCCTCTTTCAGTATCTGTTGAAACGTAAAAGGATAGGGGGGTAGAGAGATGGATGATGGATGAAGGGAGATTGGAAATGGAAATGGGATATGGTTGGCAGGGACAGTTGGCTGTAAGCGGTAGCAGTTGGCAGTGGCAAGGGGCAGGAAGACCGAGCGGAAACCGGAAACAGTTGACTGTAACAGTTGGCGAGGTCATCCTGAGAACATGATGGGGCTTCACAAAATTCAATGCCTTTAGAAAGATTAATGCTGAAGCATCGAATTAA
>CAZMEG010000502.1:0-3049 GCA_964565205.1 uncultured Cytophagia bacterium | reverse complement strand
TCAGTACTCCATCACTCCAATACTACTATCTTAAATTTTTACAATTTAATTAATATAAAAGTATTGTATTAAAAAGTCAAATGGGCTTTTCTTCCTTCAACCTCAAAACCTTGCATCCCAACCACACACTCAACTAACCACAAACAAAAGACCAAAACTTTTGCTTTTAATTCCATTTTTATTTAAATTTTAAATATGTCACATGTAATTATTGGCACTGCTGGACATATCGACCATGGTAAGACGGCCCTGGTTAAAGCACTGACCGGGGTTAATACCGATCGCCTCAAAGAAGAACAGGAGCGCGGTCTTACCATTGATCTGGGTTTTGCCCACCTGGGCGACCATGCCACCATCATCGATGTGCCGGGTCATGAGAAATTCATCCGTAACATGGTGGCCGGGGTTAGCACCATTGATCTGGTGCTGTTTGTGGTAGCCGCCGATGATGGCGTGATGCCTCAGACTCGCGAGCACCTGGATATCCTGAAAATTTTGCAGGTAAAAAAGGGGATAATTGTGGTCACCAAACGAGACCTGGTAGATGAAGAATGGTTACAACTGGTCATGGAGGATATTAAAAATCTGGTGCAAAACACATTTCTGGAAAATGCCCCCATCATCCCGGTCTCTTCCGTTACCGGGCAGGGTATTGAGGAGCTAAGGCGGACGATGGAAGACATTTTGCAGAAAGTACCGCCTAAACCCGATCGTGGCATATTCTGGATGCCCATAGATCGGGCTTTTACCATGAAGGGTTTTGGCACCGTGGTTACGGGCTCCGTACTCTCCGGACAGGTGGAAGTGGGTGAAACTCTGGAACTTTTACCCCAAAAAATTAAGGTAAAAATCCGGGGGTTACAGACTCACGGACATCCGGTTCCAAAAGTTAAAACAGGTGATCGAGCCGCCATTAATTTGCAGTCCATTGAAAAAGATCAGATTCACCGCGGCAATGTGTTAACTGCTCCGAATTATTTTTCACCTTCACAGCGTTTTGATGCACGGTTGCAATTACTTGAATCAACTGGTAAGCCTCTGAAATCAGGGACTCGGGTTCGATTACATTTTGGCACCGCTGAAGTCATGGCCAGAGTCACCATATTGGGAGCCGGTGAAATTTTGCCCGGCGCAAGTGGTTATGTGCAGTTTTTTCTGGAAGAACCGGCCGTTGCCCGACGCCTGGACCCTTTTGTGGTTAGGCAGTACTCTCCCACTGTAACCATTGGTGGCGGCGTCATTCTCGATGCCAATGCTATACGACACAAAGCCAGTGATCTTTCCCTCATTTCGCAGCTCAAAGCTCTGGAAAAAGAAGATCCGGTAGAAATGGTGGAAACTACTCTGCTCAACAAAGGATTTCGCCCATTCACACTGGAAAACCTGGCATCTCAAACAGCCATCGCCCGGACAACTTTGCAGGAAATTTTAAAGAAATTAGCCGATTCTAAAAAGATTATTTTTTTGAAAAAAGAAAAACCCGTGACGGTAGTACATAACACCATTTTCCAGTCCCTGCAGGAATTCATTATAAAAGCTCTGGAAAATTTTCACAAAAAATTTCCGGCAAAACCGGGCATGCCGAAAGCGATTTTACCCCATCATCTCTCCCAAAAACCTTCGCCTGATCTGCTTGAGTATGCTATCGAGAATTTGAAGAAAAATAAAAAAATTAAAGAAAATGGTGGAATTTTAGCCCTACAGGCTCATACTCTGACCCTGAGCCCGGAACAACAAAATTTACTAAATCGTCTTGAGGAAGTTCTGCTGTCTGAAAATTTCGCCACAAGCTCCCCGGATGCACTGGCACAAAAATTAAATGCCCGACCCGAAGCCATTCATGAAATGTTGTCCATTATGCTCCACATGGGTAAGGTAGTACGAACGGAGGCAAACATTTATTTTCATCAACAACGGGTGGAAGAAGCACGGCAAAAGCTGGTTAATTTTCTTAAAAAAGAGAAACAAATAACCGTGGGACAATTTAAAGATTTGCTGGGTGGCATCAGTCGTAAATATGCTCTCCCTTTACTCATCCACTTCGATGCCCTCAAAATTACTCGCCGCCTGGGAGATGTGCGGGTGCTTGCCTCTGAAGAGGAGTGATCCGGGAAATTTTTATTGCTATTTTTTAAAAATTTAATAATTTAAATTTACTATGTCGAGAACCTCCACAACCGTGCAAGTAGGGAAACGTAAGTTAGAAATCTCCAATCTTGAAAAGGTACTCTTTCCAGAGGATCAGATTGTTAAAGCGGAGCTCATTGAATATTATTTAAAAATAGCGCCTACCATTCTTTTTCATATCAAAGGGCGCCCTCTTTCACTGGTGCGCTATCCAGATGGCATTTATGGCGAAAAATTTTTCCAGAAAAATCGCCCCGACTGGGCACCCGAATGGATTGAACATGTGAGTCTTGGTGAGGAAGAAACGACAGATTATATCATCGCCACGGAGGAAGCCTCCCTGGTCTGGCTGGCCAATCTTGCCTGCATCGAACTTCATCAGATGCACTGTCGAAAACCACATTTTGACAAACCTGATTACATGGTGTTTGATCTGGACCCCCCGGAGGGGTGCGCTTTTGAACATGTGGTGGAGGTGGCCCTGGCGCTTCGTGAACATGTAGAAAATTACGGTTATCATGCTTTTGTAAAAACTACCGGAAGGAAAGGTTTGCACGTTCTGCTTCCTGTGGAGCCAAATTGGGACTTTCATACGGTTTTTGAGGCAGCCCAGGATATGGCGAAAGCTTTTGAAAAAAAGCATGCGAAGAGTACCACTCTGCAAATTCGCAAAGAGTCAAGGCAGGGGAAAATTTTACTGGACATCTATCGTAACCGGCAGTACCAATCCATAGTTTCCCCTTACAGCGTTCGAGGTGAGCGTGGAGCGCCGGTTTCCATGCCTTTACCCTGGGAAGCTCTGGAAAAGTTGAAAGAACCCGCCCGGTGGAATATTCGAACAGCCGTGGAACAGATTCTCAGTGAAGGCGATGCCTGGGAGGGCCTGGGTGCTTATGCCGTGCCATTGCATACTGAGCGGAAA
>CAZMEG010000501.1:0-3069 GCA_964565205.1 uncultured Cytophagia bacterium | reverse complement strand
TTCTAAAGCTTTTCGAGCGATAGAAAGTTTTCCCGCCACATCTTTGTAGTCTGGATCCAGAGCTTCAAAAAATTCTATAGCCTCTTGCCAGTTTTCATCCTCAAAGGCACGTAAGCCTTTGAGATAAGTTTTTTGTAAAGAATAGTGTTGAAGGCGGTTCTTAATCTCCTCGTTTTTTGGGTACAAAGTTGAAGCTCTCCGAAGAAGCTGTGTGGCCTGATCCCACTTCCCTTCCGCCCAGAGGTTATCGGCTCTCTCCATCCACATTTCTGGTTGATCCTGTTGTCGGGCGTAATATAAATTAAACTCGGCTTCCTGAATTTGGGGGTCCAACGTCAGGGCATTTTCACAGGCCTGAATGGCCTGGGGAAAATCATTGAGTTTTAAATAAGCACTGCACAGCTTGTTCCAGACCTGCGCTTGATTTTTATCGAGGTTCAGAGATTGAGTAAACATCTGAATGGCTTTCATCCAGTTTCTCTGAAAATAATAAATCATGCCGCGAGTAGCTAAGCCCGGAGCATAATCAGGTTGGTACTGTAAAGCGTGGCTGGTCAACTCAGAGGCTTCATCATATTTTTCCTGTTCTATTAAACTCTGGGCAAGAAAAATGTAGGCACGAACCAGATAGGGTTGGATTTTATGAAGCAAACCAGCATCCAGAGCCATGGCCCTTTGCAAAAATTTTATGGCCTGCTGGTAATCACCTGCATGATAATAGTTAATGCCGAGACGATAGTGAGCTTCAGAAAAATCAGGGTCTATTTCAATGGCTTTTTTAAAATATTTTATCTTCTCAGAAACTTTCGTGGTTCGCAACCCTTTTTTTAATAATTCCTGAGCAGAATGATGATCTGGCTGAGCTAAAATCGGACCTGTTAAGCATGACAGACCCAAAATAAGAGCCCACAAAAATAAGCGAAAGGATATATTTTCCATAAATATTATATGATTGTAATGAAAACGGGTGAATTATAATCAGATTTTGAATTATGAGCGCTTTCGATAGCTCTAAAATAGTATAATTTTTTTGGATTGTCAAGAACTGTTAAGAAATTATAATCGGTAACAAATGATTGCTTAAAATCGGCGGGTTAGATGAAATTATTATCTTTTTTAAACAGATTGAATATCCTGTCCCTTGAATAAGCCTATAAGATTTCAATGCAGCAGGGACTGCCTCTAACCATAGAAGGTAGAAGCAGTCCCGGACCGTATTATTTGCGTAAGTTACAATTGATTGATTGGTAGACTAAGAATTTCCACCCCTTCATTACTCCAAAACTCCAGAAATTTTATTATTTTTGTTTTCAGAAAGACTTAATCCATGGGGAATGTGGGTTTACGCCAACCCGCCCACTGCGTATCGGGACGGTTCCTGCTCAAATTTTTGTAAACAACCGGCACAGCAGAAATAGTACTGCACCCCCAGGTAGTCGGTTTTATATCGGGCCGTGGCTATGTCTACGGTCATGCCACAGACAGGATCGAGGGCCTGTTCTGGAGTAGCTTGAGGTTCGGTTTTTATTTCCACTTTTTCATCAACTGATTTTTGCGTTCGTTGCAATTCAATGATTTCGGCCATTATACTTACCGCAATTTCCTCAGGTGTTTGGGCGCCAATATCTAAGCCTGCCGGTGCCTTAACCCGCTTAATCTGTTCTTTCGGAATCTTTTTCTTTTTCAAAAAATCAAAAATAGCCGAAGCCCGTTTTTTACTGGCGATGAGTCCAATATAAGCAGCATCTGTCTTCAGAGCCTTTTCAACGGCTTCTTCATCATATCGACCGTGGCTACCGATTATAATGCAGGCTCGTCTTGCATCTTCCATGGTTGAGAAATCGATTTCTTTCTTTATTATCAAAGTTTCCGACTCGCTCTCGTGGTCAAATTCTGGATCCATGACGATGACCTGATACTCCATGAGTTGTGCCAGTTTTGCCAGGGCCACCACATCCGGGGAACTTCCCACCACAAACATCCGCGCTTTAGTTAACACGGGATCAATAAAAATTTCCATGGTACCTCCACTGAAACAGGTCATTTCAAAATTTACCACACCCTCTTTTTTGCCATACTCGGATACTTCCTGATTGCTGATCTTCAGGAGTTTGGGAGTTCCGTCTTTCAGAGCTTTCAGAGCCTCGCGCACCACAATGGGTTCCGCACAACTTCCACCAATCCAGCCGGTCACATGACCTTCTTTATCTATGATGGCTTTAGCTCCCGGCTTTGCTGAGGTGGGCTTCTCACATCGAACCACCGTGGCCAGTACAAATGGCTCACCCGAATCTTTTAGTTCGATTATTTTGTTAATTAACTCGTTGTTCATCAAACCAACTCAATTTCTTTAAAACAAATCCGAAGCACTAAATCCGAAACCATGAACAGATTCGAATCTCAATAAACTAATGCATCGGGCAAAAGTCATCACTCCATCACTCCAACACTCCAATTGCTCATTATAAGATTCGGAATAGGTTTCGACTAAACAACCCGTTAATTATCTTAAAAATTCTGATTATAAATCATTCACTCAGCCACCCCCTTCTCCTTCAAAATCTTCCAGACTTTGTAAGGCGTGATAGGGATGTCGATATGGCGCACGCCAAGATGTGACAGGGCATCCACCACGGCGTTGGCAATGGCCGGAGGTGCTCCCACGGTTGCCGATTCCCCCACGCCTTTAGCACCCAGAGGGTGATGGGGTGATGGCGTTACCGTTTTGGCGGTCTCCCATTTCGGAGTTTCCACGGCCGTGGGGAGTAAATAATCCATAAAGGTACCGGTTAAACAATTGCCATTTTCATCATAAACGATTTCTTCGAACAGCGCCGGTGCCATACCCATGGTAAGTCCACCGTGAATCTGACCATCCACAATCATAGGATTGATGATATTTCCGCAATCATCCACGGCCACAAAGCGACGAATCTTCACTTCGCCGGTTCCTTTATCAATATCCACCACACAGATATAACTGCCGAACGGGAAGGTCAAATTGGGTGGATCATAGTAAGATACCGCTTCCAGGCCAGCTTCCATACCCTGCGGATGATTCGTATAAGC
>CAZMEG010000500.1:0-3076 GCA_964565205.1 uncultured Cytophagia bacterium | reverse complement strand
TTGTGTGTGGGGAAATTGTAACTGGTATTGCTTTAATAGTTCGTAAAATTTGATCTTGTCAAGACAGATATCTATATTCTGTCTGGAAGGAAACGGTATATTGGTTGATTCAGCAACATATCCCAGGCCTTCATAGGCAAAATGAGAAGCGGCTGTAAATAATCGATCTTCTGCAGTTAAGGATTCCTGCTCGGCAATTTTTAATAAATTTTGAAAATCATCATACCCCACACAATAAAATCGGTCCACGAATTCTCTTCCCGGTGCATGGGGATTCCTGTCACATCCAATAACAAAGAAACCGAGTTTTCGGGCTTCTTTAATATACGGAATTTGCAAATGATTGCATCCAAGAATCAGAACTTTTCTATTGGAAGGCATATGGTAGATAATCTATCCTTGGTAAGTCTCCCGCACAAAATCGAACCAGATCTTTTAAAAAAGGCCTTTGCAAGTGCGCAGGAAGCAATTCATCGATCACCCCTTCTCCGCCCAGGTCTGGATGCACTTCGATTAAATAAACTGTATCATCACTGCCGACCCGAAAAGAAAAGCTCATAAAACCCCGGGTAGCGCCACATCTCTGTAAAATTTTGTCTACTATCTGGGCTGCTTTTACTCGAATATCCATCTTGACCGCTTTAAGCGGTTTTATGCCGCCAAAATTAATTGTACCTTTTTGAGTAAACTGATTATATTCCCTGAGCCACACTCCACGGATGTCTTTTTGAGCTAAATCAAAAACAGTTACCAGAGCTATATCATAGCCAGGGATATATTGACTGAGCGTATATTCAGTAACCTGTGTTTTGGGGTACCCTTCAAAATATCGAAATAAACCGTCTTTCCTTTTTAAAAATACGGTTGACCAGCGGCCGCTGATATCCTGATTGGGTCTGAGAACGGCCGGAAAAAATTCTTCCGGAATCTCTTCTATATAAAAACGAACAAAACTCTCCGGCACCGGAATTTGATTTTTTCGAGCATAATGAATTAATGTATCCTTCCAGATCAAAGATTTAGCTACTTCTGGTGCAATAAAATCCAGGTGTAAGTTCTGAGCAATATGCGCCGCGCTGATTACCGGATAGCCGGCTGCTTTAACCATAACAGCCTGCCATTTGTATTGACAGGTTTGCAACCTGTGAATGGCCTGCTTAAAATCATGGGTGCTACATAGAAAAAAATAATCGGCCTCCCTCCTGCCCTCTGCTTCCGGGTTTTTATCGAATGCTACACAACCATATCCCGCTTCATGAATGGCTTTGATCAAAGATAATTGCGAACGTCCGCCCCCCACACTAATGATGAACTTTCTTCCCATTCGCTACAAGGTCAAAAATTGTTTGGGCAGTTTTCTTTCCGTACAAACCATTTCGTCCTACATTACTCTCATTAATATTTAATTGACTTAATCTTTGCAGAACCTCGGGGTTAATAGCATTTACATGAGGTATAAATTCTGCAAGCTCACATTCCTGGCAAAAATAGAAAGCTTCTTTGCAATCATGAGAATGATGGGGCAGGACCAGCATTGGGATATTACGTGCCCGGAGTTCGTAACAAAACATGCCAAAAAGGGTCACAGCCAGTTGAGCCCCATCAATCCATTCGATTAATTCCTCGTCAGAGCCAGGGCGCGCAATTAAAATTCGTGGTTTGTTCACTACCCTCCTGAGCTTATTTTCTGATAAAGAGCCGGCGATTAAAACAATAAACCCGGGCCAATGGTTTTCTAATTTTTTTACCAGTGGCTGGACAAAATTGAAAGGATCGGTGGCGCCAGGATTCAATAAAAGATAAGAGAATTTGGAATGATATGTAAATCGATTACGATTTTTCCGTGAAGTAAAAGTAAGCAAATGGGAGATACTGTTCGACGGTTTAATTGACCGAAAGCTCTCACGGAGTAAGATAAAATCCTCCCCGGCAAAGCATTTATCCAAATGATGATTCCACCAGTCCTGACGTGACAATTCAGGGACAGAATGAACATTGGGTATAATCATCGCATCCACCACAGAGAGCAAATGTTTATGCGCATAATCTATGACCACCATCTTGCTGGCATATTTCTTAAGAACCGTGGCTTCCTGTCTGGTCAATCTTTTCTGGCGATCGATGATTAATAAATCAAAATTCTGTCTATAAATAGAAAATTCAACATTTAAATCCATATCGTTTAAATATTGGGAAAGACGTACTTTAAATGGTTGATTTAATTCCAGGCTTTGCGCGATGTCACTAATACGAAGGGTGCCATCTTCTGAAGGGAGATATTGAACAGGAAGACCAAAATAATCCAGAAAATGGTGACAATCGGGATTATCCGGTGCCAGCAAAAAAATCGAACAATTGAAGTAGGCATTTAACTCACGGGCCAGTTGTTTCATGCGAACCAGATGACCCCAGCCACAATCTTTCCCCCCTTCCAACACAATCAGCACAGAATAATTTTTACCAGATGGGATTCTTCTTTTATTTGATACCACACCAGCATTAAGGTTTCGAATTTCAGGTTTTAATTTGAGAAAATTTCGTAGCTCTTTCACATTAAAATAATTTTGCTCAGAATATTGAATTCGTAGATTATGATGATTTTCATTACGGGGGTTAACTATAAAATTTTCATAAATACTGCGTGCAAATTCAAGGTCTGCTACGTTATCGATAGACAGATGATATCCCTCGCCTATTTCATAAGATTTGGGGTCATAATGAGCAATTTTAGCCAGTTCCGGATGCTCCCAGGCATAGGTTAAAATATGCTCCCGATACTGCGGAGCACGGGTTTTCTCCGCAATTTTCTTTAACAGAGTTACGGAGCACGGGTCAATCCCTTCATGAATTAATGGATACTGGCATTGTAGTAGATCAGCTTTCTTACTAACCAGTAATTGCACAGCAGAATCAACATGCTCTGCGTCAACAAAAGGAGCGTCCCCGGTAATTCTCACCACATGGCTTAGACGTAATTTTTCAGCAGCTATTAAATAGCGACCCAGCACATCTTCTTTTGGACCACGAATGCAGGGTATTCTCTGGGCGTTAGCGAATTTCGCGATAACGTCATCCG